>DATCDL010000477.1:0-2060 GCA_036510715.1 Acidobacteriaceae bacterium | reverse complement strand
TGACAATAGAAACATCGTTCCCTCCAGCGATAGATGACGATATATAGTTCAGTGCATGAATACCGGACGCATGCTCAACAAGGTCGTTCTGTTCCCGATGATGCTTCTGCCAGTTGCGCTACACGCACAACCCTGTGACAGGCTATCGCAACTTGCTTCGCCAACAGTATCGATCACGCTTGCGAAGGTTATGGACGCGGGCAATCTCACACCCGCTGGAAGCACGAATGCGCTCCAAAACCTGCCGGCTTTCTGTCGCGTCGCTGTAGATCTCAAGCCAACTCCGGACTCCGACATCCACATTGAAGTATGGCTCCCCACCTCACAGTGGAACGGCAAGTTTATCGCCGTAGGCAGTGGTGGCTGGGGTGGCTCCCTCTCCTACGGTGAAATGGCTGATGCGCTGCGCCGTGGCTATGCAACAAGCGCCACCGACGATGGCCACACCGGCCGAAGCGCTTCGTTCGTCGTTGGCCATCCGGAGAAGCTCATTGATTTCGCCTACCGCGCCGAGCATGAGATGACAGTCGAAGCCAAGACCCTCATCCATGCGTTCTACGGTCGTGATCCGCGCTACTCCTTCTGGAACGGCTGCTCTGGCGGCGGACGCGAAGGCCTGCTGCAAGCCTCTCGCTATCCGGATGAGTTCGACGGCATTATCGCCGGCGACCCGGCAAGCATCCGCCGAAACGCCTGGGCGCTCGAGCTGGCTATTCAGACTTTCAAGGATCCCGAAGCCTATATCCCACCGGCGAAATACCCAATGATCCATCGGGCGGTTCTCGAGGCCTGCGATGCGAAGGATGGCCTGAAGGACGGCCTGATCGAAGCCCCCGAGAGCTGTAATGTTGACTTCAAGAGCCTGCAATGCAAGGCGGCAGACGGACCCGATTGCCTTACAGCACATCAGGTCCAAACCGCCCAGACTATAACGAGTCCAGTTGCGACCAAGGCAGGCAAGATCCTATTTCCTCGCGTGGAGCCGGGGACTGAACTTCGCTGGAGCCGTCTCGCCGGAGGGCCTCAGCCAGCAGATCTATTTCTGGACGAGTTCCGTTACATTGTGTATCAGGATCCCAATTGGGACTGGCGAAGCTTCGACCTTGAACGCGACTCCGCCAAGGCGCATGCAATCGATAAGAACGTTGACGAACTCAATCCAGACCTTACGGCCTTCGAGAAACATGGCGGAAAGCTGCTCCTCTATCACGGCTGGGCAGACCAACAGGTCGCTCCAGGCTCCAGCGTTGAGTTTTATAAAGCGGTGCTGGAATCAAGCGGTAGTCCAGAACAAACCTCGAACTGGATCCGTCTCTTCATGGCTCCTGGCATGGCACATTGTTCAGGCGGAGAGGGCCCTGATACCTTCGACAAGATCAGCGTGATGGAACAGTGGGTCGAACAGGGCAAAACTCCTGAGCAGATCATCGCTGCCCATGAGACTGCGGGTAAGATCGATCGGACCCGCCCTCTCTGTCCTTATCCTCAGGTTGCCCACTACAACGGCACAGGCAGCATCGACGAGGCATCGAATTTTAGCTGCCGTTTGCTTCAATAGCCCGCATAAGCGCCGACGTTTTCTCCAGATCACGACCGATGTGCTTAGACCCCAACTCAGACGAGCTGATGGGTAATCGGCAGTTCTCCGAGGATGGGTGTGGCGTCTGGGTCCCCTAGCAAGCGGGGGCTTCTGGCGGATGAGACAAAGAATCTGCATGCGTGCTGAAGCACGACTAAAGGTTGAGGATATGGATAAGCGCTCATGCGGCACTGCGGTCCGGTTGCGGTGGAGAGCGAAGCTACGTCACCGCACCTTTAGACATCGTGCGCCGGCCCCAGCCCCTCGGTTCATCTGAGCGCCTGGGCTAAACGCGCGGCGCGGACCATTGCAATCATCGAAGGCCCGTCAAATTAGACGGGGTACCATCGTGCGCTGCCAGTAAGGTCGGACCAAAACCGAATCTCCCGCAAAGTCAGCTTTTCGGCAAGTGCGATTGTCGATTCAAAGCAAAGCACTCATCGAGATCCACCGTCACCGACCGCCACGAAAATCTGTCCCG
>DATCDL010000476.1:0-4851 GCA_036510715.1 Acidobacteriaceae bacterium | reverse complement strand
GGTGAGCAGCGGGTTGTCTTTGAGCGCCTGCTCGATGGTGATGCCGATGGTGGGCGGAATCAGTTTGGCGATGCGATCGACTTCGCCGTAGGGCATGTCGAGGGCGCGGCCTACGTCCTTGATGGCGGCCTTGGCGGCCATGGTGTTGAAGGTGATGATCTGCGCGACCTGGTCGTTGCCGTACTTGCGGCGGACGTATTCGATGACCTCGATGCGGCGGTTCATGCAGAAGTCGATGTCGATATCGGGCATGGAGATTCGTTCGGGGTTGAGGAAGCGCTCGAAGAGGAGATCGTTCTGGAGCGGATCGATGTCGGTGATTTCCATGACGTAGGCGACGAGCGAACCGGCGGCCGATCCACGGCCGGGGCCGACGGGGATGTCGATGGATTTTGCGTAGCGGATGAAGTCCCACACAATCATGAAATAGCCGGGAAACTTCATCTGCTTGATGCAGTCGATTTCGCGGTTGAGGCGGGCTTCGTAGTCAGCGATGGTCTTGCGAAGTTTGCCCGTGTCCTCGAGATGCTTGATGGCGGTGTCGCGACGATGACGCCAGCCGGCGCGGCAGACCTGCTCGAAGTAGGCGTCGAGGTCCATGCCGTCGGGGCAATCGAATTTGGGGAAGGGATTTTTTACCTTGGTGAGCTCGAGGTTGCAGCGCTCGGGAAACTGCATGGTGCGGATGCATACCTCCGGCGCATGGGAAAACAGCCGGTGCATCTCGTCCGCGGACTTGATGTAGAACTCCTGCGTGTCGAACTTGAAACGCTTGGGGTCGTTCATGGATCCGGCGGTCTGGACGCAGAGCAGGACCTCGTGGGCGCGGGAGTCCTGATCCTCGATGTAGTGGGAGTCGTTGGTGGCGATGAGGGGGATGTCGAGGTCTTTTTCGAGCTTGAACATCGCCTCGGTGACGGCCTTGTCGGGCTCGAGGCCGTGGTCCTGAATTTCGAGGAAAAAGTTGCCGCGGCCGAACATGGTTTCGAAGTCGCCGGCGGACTTTTTGGCGAGGTCGTAGTTGCCTTGCATGATGTGCTGCGAGACCTCTCCGGCGAGGCAGCCGGAGAAGCCGATGAGGCCTTCAGTGTGGGCGGCGAGGAAGGATTTGCTGACGCGGGGCTTCTTGTAGAAGCCATGCAGCGCGGCCTCGGAGGTGAGGCGAACGAGGTTGCGGTAGCCGGCTTCGTTTTCGGCGAGGACGAGGAGGTGGTTGTACTTGGAGTCGGGGTCGGCGTGCTCGCGGAGGTGCGACTCTTCCTTGCAGACGTAGAGCTCGCAGCCGAGGATGGGCTTGAGGTTCTTCTTGTGCATGGCGTCGAAGAAATGGACGGCGCCGTAGATGTTGCCGTGGTCGGTGATGGCGGCGGAGGTCTGGCCGATTTTGGTGAGGTGCTTGGCGAGCTTGTCGACGTCGCAGGCACCGTCGAGGAGAGAGTAGTCGGTGTGGAGATGGAGGTGCGTGAACTCAGCGGCCATGTGGGTAGTTTAGGCCTTTGGAGGTTGCGGAAAACGAGGCGTTTGCCAATCCAACGCTTAGGAGTAGCCGAGAAAAAGTGCGAGAGCAGCCGTCAAGTCTGACATTTCATCTTGCGAAAGTTTGCCGACAGTCTTTCCAACCCGCGCTCTTGCCACGGCTGAGATCTTATCAATCATGATGTCCGATTCAAGTTGGAGACCATTAGCCGAAGTTGGGTACATCCGTTTGCGAAACAGCATGGATTGCGGGCGCAGATCGCTCGTCATTGGAATCACGACGACAGATTCTTTGGTAGCGAACAAATCTGATTGGATGACCACCGCTGGGCGTGGCTTGCCAAATTCACTAGCCAGTACGACCGTTACGACATCTCCGCGAACTAAACCCATCCGGTCGTATCCTGAGCCTGTTCGATCCACTCCATGATTTCCTTCTCTTGAGGATCATTGTCGAGCGCGAGGCATTGGCGGCGGGCCTCTTCGGCGAAGCCGGGGCGGCGGGTGTCGGGTACCCAGATCTGGATGGGACGAAGGCCTCGGGCGCGGAGAGATTCGCGATGCTTGCGAACTCGCTCCCTGGCGGCGAGCTTCTTCTCTTCGTCCGGATTTGTCGGGTTGTTGCGCTGCCCGGATCTCATGTAGCTAGTGTTACATGTAACGTGAGCCCGGGCAAACGAGTTGGGGTTTCAGACTTGAAATTCGGCGTGTAGAATCCTTTGCCATGGGATTTTTTGTGTTTGATGCGATCTCTCGGATGGTGCGGGGTAAGAAGCGGAAGCAGCGGTTGGCGATGGCGGCGGCTTGGCCTATGGCTGCGGCGAAACTGCTGGTCTCGAAGCTGGTGATGAAGGATGATCTGGCGGGGGGATTGGACGTGCAGGATACGCAGGTCGAGGTGCCTTACTACTTCAGCACTGCGGATGGATTCTTTGGCGGGTTCGTGCGGAGTGTTCCCTGCACCGATTCCGAGGGGCGGCGGATTCAGCGGCAACTGGAGGAAGGGATGCCCGTGAACGTGCGGTATAACCCGGCGAATCCGGATGAGGGGTGCGTGCTGGCTACGGATAATGAGGGTGGGCTGCCGTTTGTGGTTTGGCCGGGGTAGGCGTTGTTGGGCTACTGGTCTAGCCCAACGTGTAGTGCCAGGGCTGACTCTACCGATCTAAGGGTCGAGGCATCGATAGTGCCGATGATGCCGCCGAACCTCGCCAGCGAGGATGTCTGAATCATGTCGACCATAATCTCTGAGGGCTGGCGAAGACCGTTCTTAGGATTCGGTGTGACAGGAACTCGGATATCGGGCACACGCAGTAGATCGGATGTTATGGGGAGATAGGTGAAATTGCCACTGGGGAATGCAGCATCGGATTGGATGATGAGTGCCGGGCGGGGTTTCCCGAATTCGCCTGCGGGTGCAACGAGCACGAGATCACCACGCTTCAAACCCAGCCCTCATCCGACTGAACGGACTCCCAGAACTTCGTCTCTTCCTGCTGGTGTTCAGCGGCGGCGGCGATGATGGCGCGCTGGCGTCGGTACTCCTCTGCAACGGCGGGGTTGCGCAGGTTTTGGACCTCGCGCGTGATCGTCCTCACTGGAGGTTCCTGCTGCAACGCTTCGAAGTTGCGCATGGGGCTAGCCATGGGACGAGTATAACTCGGGCCTGATTACGGTGCCAGTTGGATTGTTCACGTAGATGCTGATCCTAGTGAGGCAGTTGCTGGTTTAGCCAAAAGGAGCAGCGAGGGCTGCGGGGAGCTTTTCGTAGATGTTTCCGAAGCCCCCGTTGGAGAGGATGGCGATGATGTCGCCGGGGAGCATGCGGGGGGCGGCCTGGGCTACGATCGCGTCGGCGTCGGGTAGCAGGATGGCGGGGACGCTGCGGGCGTTGAGGGCGTCGATGACGTGCGCGGGGTCGAGGCGCTCGAGCGGCGGGATGGCTTCGGACTTGAATACAGCCGCGAGGACGACCTCGTCGGCGAGGGCGAGGGAGTCGACCAGTTCGCGCTCGAAGACGTTGCGGCGGAGGGTGTTGGAGCGAGGCTCGAGGATGGCCCAGAGGCGGCGGCCGGGGTAGGCGGCGCGGAGGGCGCGGAGGGTTTCGCGGATGGCGGTGGGGTGGTGGGCGAAGTCGTCGATGAGGGTGATGCCGGCGACCTCGGCGCGGACTTCGAGGCGGCGCTTGACGCTCTTGAAGGTGGCGAGAGCTTCGATGATCGCGTCGACGGGAATGCCCTGCCCTGCGGCGAGCGCGGCGGCGGCGGTGGCGTTGAGGGCATTGTGCTCGCCGGCCATGGGGAGGGTGAGGCGCGCGAAGTGCTCGCCGTTGCGGAGGAGGGTCCAGGTGGTGCCGGGCTGCGTGGTGGACGCGCCTTGCTGGTGCAGGTCCGTGGCTTGCCAGGTTGAGTCGGGGTGGAAGCCGTAGCGCTCTACTTTGCAGAAGGCCTTGGCGCAGCACTCGGTTACGTTGTCGCTGCCGTCGAAGGCGATGAGGCGGCCACGCTGCGGGATGAGGTTGACCATGCGCCTGAAGGCGGTTTTGACGGAGGCGAGGTCGGCGTAGATGTCGGCGTGGTCGAACTCGACGTGGGTGAGGATGGCGACGTCGGGAAAGTAGTGGAGGAACTTGGGGCCCTTGTCGAAGAAGGCGGTGTCGTACTCGTCGCCTTCGAGGATGAAGGTGCGGGAGTCGCTGTGGACGCGGAAACTGGTGGCGAAGTTTTCGGCGACTCCTCCGATGAGGAAGGACGGCGTGAACGCGGGATTGGTGCGGCCGGCGACCTCGTAGATCCAGGCGAGCATGCTGGTCGTGGTGGTCTTGCCATGGGTGCCGCAGACGATGAGGCGCTCTCGGTTGGAGAGGAATTCGTCGTGGATGAGCGCGGCCATGGAGGTCATGGGGATGCGCTCGTTGAGGACGCGTTCAAGTTCGAGATTGCCGCGCGAGATCGCGTTGCCGACGACGACGAGGTCGGGGCGGGGGTCGAGATTGGCTGCGCTGAAGGGCTCCATGATGGGGATGCCCATTTCGCGGAGCTGGTCGGACATGGGGGGGTACGCGGCGGTGTCGGAGCCAGTGACGTTGTGGCCGTGCGCGCGCAGCATGCCGGCGAGCGAGGCCATCGCGGTGCCGCAGATGCCGATGAGGTGGATGTGCTTCTGGTGTGTCATTCCGGCTGGATGCATGCTCACTTCGTTTGCTCGCTGAGTGTTGCCTGATTCATTGTGACCGATGCGCCGAGGGGCATGGAGCGGTTTTGGCGGTCGACGTGACCGGACTGCAGGCCGAGGAGGATGGGGCCGTTGAAGTCGTCAAGGGCGTGGAGGCAGGCGGCTTCGAGGAGAGGGAGTTCGGACGGCTGGATGTTGGCC
>DATCDL010000475.1:0-4206 GCA_036510715.1 Acidobacteriaceae bacterium | reverse complement strand
TTGCTGGCTGATGGCGGAGTCGGCTGCGAAGGCGGCCTGGATGTTTTTGGTGAGCGTGGGGTCGTCCACCGCAGCTTTATGGCAGCCGGCAAAGAGGAACAGCGGGAGCAGCGCGATCGGGAGAGCGGCGGCTACTAGACGAGATGTCCTGGGGATCGAGGGAAGACGGGATGGCATTCTATTCTGGATGGAAATGGTCATAAGAAACTCCTGAGGGATGGGGCGTAACTGCATAGTTACAGGTACTATGTGCAGCATAAACCCAGAGAGCTTATGCTGCGTTGCACCTGCGTCGACGAGGGTATGCCGACGATCGGTAAGATGATTAGACGCAACCCGGGAGTAACGGGCGGCATCCACATGGAGGACAGAGTAAGGGCACGGGATGTGGACGTGCGAGAAGGTTCCGGGAAACAGAGCCGGGAGAGTATTCTGTGGCAGAGAGTCAAGTCTAGGTAAGGAGAATGCAATGGCAGAGAATGAGAGCGGTTCAGGTGGATTTGGATGGTTTCTGGCGGGGCTTGGTCTCGGTGCGCTGGTAGGCGTGTTGTATGCGCCGAAGTCGGGCAAGGAGACACGTGACGACCTGGTGGCGAGCGCGTTGGACGCGAAAGAACGCGCGAACAAGCTTTATGAGCAGGGCGTCGACCAGGCGGGTCAGTATGTGGAGCAGGGCAAGCAGGTTGCCGGCGAGTATGTCGACAAGGGCAAGGAATATTACGACAAGGGACGTACCCAGTGGACGCAGTATGTCGACAAGGGCAAGGACCTGATCCAGATGCAGGCGGATGCAGCGAAAGCGGCTGTTGAAGCAGGCAAGGACGCGTATGTGGCAAAGACAAGCGAGCCGACACCTGTCGCGTAATGCGGGTGGGCTGAGACGCTTGAGACAAGGGCCGGTTGAACGCCGGCCCTTCGTCTTGTTTGTCGCAGGTGATGCGGCGAGGTGATGGGGCGATTGTGCGGTGAAGACTTGCGGAGTGGTGCAGGGAACGCCCAAGATAGAGCAATAGAATTTGAAGTTTGAACAGGAGCAAGTCGATGCCAGTACTCAGTGGCGCAGCGGTTGTGTTTTTACAGGAATCAGAGCTTACCCGTCATGATATTCACCTGGCGATGATCTTTCTGGCCATCATTGCGCTGGCGCTGGTGGTGCAGGCGATCGGGGTGTTGATCAGCGGCGCGTTTGCGGCGAAGCTGTTGCATCGGGTGGATGGGATTGCGGACATGGTCGAGCAGCGGACGGGGCCGATGCTGGATAAGACGAACCAGCTTTTGCATGAGCTTGCGCCCAAGGTGCAGAGCTTCACGGAGAACGCGGAGCAGATCAGCTATACCGTGCGGACCAAGGTGGATGAGCTGGGCGCGACGGTGAGCGAGTTGAATGATACGGTGCGCGAAATCAATGGCCGCACACGGGTGCAGGTGATGCGCGTGGATGGGATTGTGAGCGACGCGCTGGGGGCTACGGAAGAGATCTCGCAGACGGTGCAGAACGGGATCAAGGTGCCGGTGCGGCAGATTGCGGGAATCATTGCGGGGCTGAAGGCGGGGATCGAGACGCTGATTGAACGGTCGCCGTTCAAGGGCAGGCGATAGAGGGCAGAGAGAGCGGCTAGAGGATCCAGCCGCCGCCGGATACTTCGTCGCCCTGGTAGAAGACGGCGGATTGGCCGGGGGTGATGGCGCGCTGTGGGGTGTCGAAGGTGGCTTCGATGAGGTCTTCGCCGATGACGCGGAGCGTGGCGGGGGAGGGCTCGTGGCGATGACGAATCTTGATGGTGACGCGGATCGGCTCAGTGGGTTCGGGGATGGAGACCCAGTTGAGGCGGTTAGCGGTGAGGCGGGTGGAGAGAAGCTGATCGTCGGTGCCTACTTCGACCTTGCGGGAGTCGGGGTGAATCTTGAGGACGTAGAGCGGGTCGGGGCTGCTGAGGCCAAGACCCTTGCGCTGGCCGACGGTGAAGCTGTGGATGCCCTCGTGATGGCCCATGATTTCGCCTGTGGTGGAGACTAGTTCGCCGGAGGAGTCAGGCAGGGGCTCGCCCTGCTCGTCGAGGTACGCCTTGAGGAACTGGGAGTAGCTGCCTCCGGGGATGAAGCAGATCTCCTGCGAGTCGGGCTTCTGGGCTAGCTCCAGGCCGTGATCTGCTGCCATCTCACGGACGGCCGGCTTCTGCATTTCGCCGAGCGGAAAGAGGGTGCGGGAGAGCTGGGCCTGGGTTAGGCCGAAGAGGAAGTAGGTCTGGTCCTTGGTGGTGTCGGCCGGGCGCGAGAGAATCCAGCGGTTGCGTATGGGGTCGAAGTGATTGCGAGCGTAATGGCCGGTGGCGATGCGCTCGGCGCCGATCTGGCGGGCAGTGAGGAGGAGTTGATCGAACTTGAGATGGTTATTGCAGAGCGTGCAGGGGATGGGCGTGCGGCCGGCGAGGTATTCGGCGACGAAGGGGCGAACGACTTCTTCTTCGAAGCGATCCTGGGCGTTGACGAGGTAGTAGGGGATGCCGAGGTGCTCGGCTACGTGGCGCGCGTCGTAGACGTCGTCGATGGAGCAGCAGCGGCCCTGAACGCTCTCGGGCATGCCTTCGCGACCGGCGAGGCGGCGCTGATTCCAGAGCTGAAGGGTGAGGCCGACGAGGGGGTGTCCCTGGGCGTGCAGAAGCGCGGCGACGGCGGAGGAATCGACGCCGCCGGACATGGCTACTGCGATGGTGTCCTGCTGAGACATAAAACGACCTAGTAAGATGATAGTCTCCGAAGAAGTTCGCGCGAAATGTGGTGAACGAAAGACTTGTACAAGGATCGCGTCGAGCGATTCCTGGTTGCACAGCTGGGGGTTGAGTTTCGAATGACGAAAAGACGTCAAAGCGCGATGGCGGGACGGTGGGCCCTGCCCTTCTTAGGTGTCGCTTGCGCGGTCAGTGTGGGATCGATTTATTACAACCAGCCTTTGCTGCTGGTGATGGGCAAGACCTTTGGACGCGATGCGCGGTCGATGGAATTTGTGGCGGTGGCGACGCAACTGGGATATGCGGCGGGGATTCTGTTTTTTGTTCCGCTGGGAGATGTGGCGGAGCGGCGCGCGCTGATGATGCGGATGTATGCGGGTATATCGATGGCGCTGCTGCTGGTGGCGCTGGCGCAGGGGCTGGCGTGGATGATTGTGGCCAGCGTGCTGGTGGGGCTGATGGCCTCGGTGACGCATGTGGTGGTGCCGATGGCTCCTGACCTGGTGTCTCATGAGAAGCGGGGTAAGGCGATTGGAACGGTGATGACCGGGCTGCTGCTGGGGATTTTGCTGGCGAGGAGTTTTGCGGGATGGCTGGCGGGGTTCAATGGCTGGCGGACGGTGTTTGTGGTGGCGGCGGTGATGAATATGGCGTTCGTGCCGATTATGTATCGGGCGATGCCTCGCATGGAGCCACGGGCGTCGCTGACGTATGGAAAGACGATGCGATCGCTGTGGACGCTGTTACGGACGGAGCCGCTGCTGCGAGAGACGGGCGTGCTGGGCGCACTCGTGTTCGCGTCGTTCAGTTGCTTCTGGACGACGCTGGCGTATCTGCTGGATTCGCATTACGGCATGGGGCCTGGAGTAGCGGGAACGTTTGGGCTGGTGGGTGCCGGGGGAGCGCTGATTGCGCCGTTTGCGGGATGGCTTGCGGACAAGCGGGGAACGCGGTTCGTGGTGACGGTGGCGGGTGCGACGCTGACTGCGGCATTTGTGTGGCTATGGTGGACAGATAGATGGCATGTGTCGATGATCTGGCATATGACGGCGTTGGTGGTTGGCGTGATTGCGCTGGATCTGGGGCAACAGATGATGCAGGTGGCGAATCAGACGCGTATCTTCGGTCTGGGGTCGGAGGTGCGGAGCCGGCTGAATACGATTTATATGACGATGTTCTTTGTGGGCGGAGCTGTGGGGTCGGCGATGTCAGGCTGGGCGTGGTGGCATTGGGGATGGAACGGTGTATGCGCTCTTGCCCTGTTGTTGATCGGTGCAGCGGGTGCCCGGCATTTGACGGGATATAGCCGAACCCACGAAGAGGTGAGGGTACACCTGCCAACCGAGGAAATCGAACCGGCATAGGCGTTGGGATTGCGGGACAGAACGTGTGGCGGGCAAAAAAAAGCGCGGCTTGGAGGCGGCGCCGGGGGAGTGACACTAATGTTGTTGAAGTAAAGATAGCTCTGCGGAGCGCG
>DATCDL010000474.1:0-7915 GCA_036510715.1 Acidobacteriaceae bacterium | reverse complement strand
GGTGGTGATGGTGCGGCCGAGAATCTGCGTCAGGTTTTGTTTGGGGTTGAATGTGGGCCACGCGGGAAGACCCGTGCGGTTGGGATTTCCGGTCTGGATGAAGTGGACCCAGTAGCCGATGAGGGCGTTCGAGAGGCGCTGGTCGGAGGGTGCGGGGACCCAGGTGGTCCAGTAGTGCTGGCTGAGAAACATGAGCTCTTCGGCGTGGAAGGCGCCGAGCTCGGCGAAGGGTCCCTGACCGGTGTAGGTGAAGTGGTAGAGGTAGGCGGACTGGTGGATGCGCGCGGTTTCGGCGGCGAGGAGGCGGGCGCTGAAGCCGAAGTCGAAGTCCGAGAACATGGTGTTGAAGGTGGCGAGGACTGCGTCGTCGTTGGTGGCGGGATAGTTGGCGAAGACTTGGTCGGCGAGGGGTCCGAATTTTTTGTCGAGGAATTGGTGGTAGGCGGTTACAGTCCGGGGGCGGTGGGAGGTTGCGCCGACGAGAGGGCTGGCGAAGATGGAGACTTCGTTGGCGGTGCTGCCTGCGAGGATCGGGATGGGGAGCTGGTGGCCGAGGGCGAAGGTGGCGGCGGGCTGTTGGGGGAGGAAGTGGCCGTCGATGGAGGGCTCGATGTCGAGGTTGTCGTCGTGGGCGGCGGCGGTGAGGAGTTGCTGGGCGGGAAGGGCGCGGAGTTGCGCGAGAGATGCTGGCTGGTTGTGGGGGCCGAGGTGGTTGGCGAAGGGGGCGTCGGCGGCTTCGATCTCGGCGGAGGTGGGAAAGATGGAGTCGACGCAGGTGCCGCTCTCGAGGATGGCGCGCTGGAAGAGGCCGGCGGAGAGAGGCGAGGCGATGAGGTTGCAGATGTCCTCGGAGCCGGAGGACTGGCCGGCGACGGTGATTTGGTGAGGGTCGCCACCGAAGTGAGCGATGTTGCGTCGCACCCAGCGAAGGGCGGCGAGCTGGTCGAGCTGGCCGTAGTTGCCGGAGCGATGATTGGGAGATTCAGCGGAGAGTTGGGGCGTGGCGTAGAAGCCGAAGATTCCCAGGCGATAGTTGATGCTGACGACGACGAGGCCGCGACGGGCGAGGGTTTCGCCGAGTGGCGGCCACTGGCCCGAGCCTTCGACGTTGCCACCGCCGTGGATCCAGGCGAGGACGGGAACTCTTGCGGTGGGGATGAGGTGCGGCGTCCAGACGTTGAGGTAGAGGCAGGCTTCGTTGGTGACCATGCTGGTTTCGCCGAGCATCTCCGGGAGCCAGCCGCTGGGGGTTTGCGGGCATGCGGAACCGTAAGCGGTGGTGGGCTTGACGTCGGCCCACGGCGGAGCGGGTTGCGGTGCGCGCCAGCGAAGGTTGCCGACGGGCTGCGCGGCGTACGGGATTCCGAGGAAGGCGGCGCCGCGCGGAAGGGTCGTGAGGGCGAAGCCCTGGATGCGGCCGGAGTCGATGGAGACGGTGGG
Organism: Acidobacteriaceae bacterium; assembly: GCA_036510715.1. Lineage (GTDB taxonomy): Bacteria > Acidobacteriota > Terriglobia > Terriglobales > Acidobacteriaceae > Granulicella. The sequence goes on along the minus strand of DATCDL010000474.1, from coordinate 6,475 downwards.
CGCGGGGCGTTGGGCGTGCGCGGTGAGAGCGACGGTTGCGAGCGTGAGGATGACGAGGCTGCGCGAGGCCGTGGGTTTTCTTGCCATGGATGCTATTGTCGCGCGGTTGCGGGGGTGTTGCGAGCGAGTGCAGCGCCGTTGCTGCGAAAATGGTAGGAATGCAGAGGACGTCAGATGCACCGTCTGTGATCGGGATCGATTTCGGAACGACGAATAGTTCGATGGCACTCGTAGGAGAGGACGCGCACGTACAGTTGGCGTCGTTTCGCGCGCGGGGAGCGGAGGCGTTTTCGTCGCGGTCGGTGCTGTACCTGGAGAGGTTGAAGGACGCGAGCGGGGTGCGGCGAACGCATACGTGGACGGGGCCGGATGCGATTGAGCATTATCTGGAGGCAGAGGAAAAGGGCCGGCTGATCCAGTCGCTGAAGTCGTATCTGCCGAGCCGCACGCTGACGGGGACAGGAATCTTTGGACGGCGCTACAGCTTTGAAGATCTGGTGGCTCGCATCCTGTCCGATCTGCGCGAACATGCGGAGCGGCAGTTTGGGCGGTCGATTCGACATGCGATGGTGGGACGTCCGGTGCGGTTTGTGGGAGCGGAGACGGAGGAGGATGATGCATATGCCGTCTCGCGGCTGCGCGGCGCGTTGGCGCTGGCGGGGTTTGAGTCGGTTGAATTGGAGTTGGAGCCGGTCGCGGCGGCGTATTCGTACCAGGCGACGCTGGATCACGATGAGTTGATTTTGATTGGGGACTTCGGCGGAGGCACCAGCGACTTTTCTCTGCTGCGCGTGGGGCCGGGCGTGCGGCGGCGCGGACGCACACCGCAGGATGTGCTGGGGAACAGCGGCGTGCGCCTGGCGGGCGACTCGTTTGATGCGCGGATTGTGCGGAAGCTGGTGTCGCCTGCGCTGGGATCGGACTCGTATGCGCGGTCGATGAACAAGATTTTGCCGGCGGTTCCGGCGTGGATTTATGCCAATCTCGAGCGCTGGCATTACCTGTCGTTTCTGCGCACGCACGAGGTGACGGAGATACTGCGGAGTGCCCGGCTGCGGGCGCTGGAGCCGGAGAAGATCAAGGCTCTGAGTACGTTGATTGAGGAAGATCTTGGCTACCAACTGCACCAGGCGGTGCAGCGCGTGAAGTTTGAACTGTCGCATGAGCAGAGCGCGGTGTTTCGATTTCGCGATGGCAGCATGGAGCTGGAAATTCCGGTGGCGCGGAGTGAGTTTGAGGGCTGGATTGCGGACGAGTTGCGGTCGATTGAGCGCTGCGTGGATGAGTTGCTGGAGGCCTCCGGGGTGAGCCCGCGCGATGTCGACTGTGTGTTCCTGACGGGCGGAAGCTCGTTTGTGCCGGCGGTGCGTCGCATTTTTACGAAGCGGTTTGGGGAGCAACGCATACGCAGCGGCAATGAGTTTACGTCGGTGGCGCATGGGCTGGCGCTGCGCGCGCAGGAGTCCATGCGCTCGCCGCGGTGAGGCCGCTCACAGTGTGATGGGGCGGGCTTCGATAGAATGGCAGCATGGCAGGACAGCGTGTAAGGCCGCAGTTTGTGGAGACGTCGCTTAGCGGCCTGGGGTTGTTGGGGACACCGATTTTCAATAAGGGCACGGCATTTCCGGCGTCGGAGCGGGATGAGTTTTCGCTGCATGGGCTGCTGCCTCCGCATTTGGGCACGCTGGATGAACAGGTGGAACGGCGGCTGAATGCGTTTCGCGCGCTGCCGGATGATTTTGCGAAGTACACCTTCATGCGCGATCTGCAGGACCTGAACGAGACGCTGTTTTATGCAATGATCACGAGGAATATCGAGGAGATGCTGCCGATCGTGTACACGCCGGCGGTGGGTGAGGGGTGCCAGCGATTCTCGGAGATTTGGCGGAAGTCGCGCGGCGTGTTTTTGAGTTATCCGAACCGGGAGCGGATTGAGACGATCCTGGGGCACCCGCGGTATGACGGGGTGCGGTGCATTGTGGTGTCCGATGGCGAACGTATTCTGGGGCTCGGCGATCAGGGCGCGGGGGGCATGGGGATTCCGATTGGCAAGCTGGCGCTGTATACGGCGCTGGCGGGGATTCATCCGCTGAAGTGCCTGCCGGTGTTTCTGGATGTGGGCACGGATAATGCGGCACGGATCGCTGATCCGCTGTATATCGGTTGGCGGCATGAGCGCGTGCGCGGTGCGGAGTATGAGAAGTTTGTCGACAGCTTTGTTCGCACCGTGAAGAATCGTTGGCCGCATGTGTTGCTGCAGTGGGAAGACTTTGCGGGGCATAACGCGGCTCGCTTGCTGGAGCGGTATCGCGAGGTGCTGCCGAGCTTCAACGACGACATCCAGGGGACTGCGGCTGTCGCGGTCGCGACCGTGCTGGCGGGAGTGAATGTTACGGGCGTTCCGCTGACGGAGCAGAGGCTTGTGGTGTTTGGATTTGGGTCCGCGGGGCTGGGGGTTTCAGAGCTGCTGCGCAAGGCGCTGGTGAATGCGGGGCTGAGCGATCGGCAGGCGCGCGAGCGGTTTTATGCGGTCGATAAAGATGGCCTGCTGGTGGAGGGGATGGAGGGGCTGTCGCGAGAGAAGGCGGGGTTCGCGCGCAGGGCGGAAGAGGTTGCGGGATGGGCTCGCGGCGAGCATGGGATTGGCTTGCTGGAGGTGGTGGAGCGGGTGCGGCCGACGGTGCTGCTGGGAGTGTCGGGGCAGGCTGGAGCGTTCGGCGAAGAGGTGGTGCGGGCGATGGCCCTGGGTCTGCAGAAGGGTTTGCAACAGGATGGACGGGGGGCGCGGCCAGTGATTCTGCCGCTGTCGAATCCGACCAGCCGGTGCGAGGCTACGCCTGCGGATGTGATTCGGTGGACCGAGGGGCGAGCGATTGTGGGCACGGGTAGCCCGTTTGGGCCGGTGGAGTTTGAGGGGCAGGCGGTGAAGGTCGCGCAGACCAATAATTCGTATATTTTTCCGGGGATGGCGCTGGGGATTGTGAGCTCGCGGGCGAGGCAGGTGAGCGAGGGAATGATGATGGCGGCGGCGATGGCGCTGGCGGAACTTTCGCCGACGCGCAGAGATGCGAACGGGGCGCTGCTGCCGCCGCTGGAGACGTTGCGCGCGGTGTCGCTGAGTGTGGCCATGGCGACAGGGCGGCAGGCAGAGAGCGAAGGCCTCACGCAGGTGAAGGGCGAGGCCTTCGTCGAGGCCGTGCGCGCGAATGTGTGGGAGCCGGTGTATCTGCCGTATCGGCGGAGGTAGTTTTTTAGCTTTTAGCTTTTAGCTTTTAGCTTTTAGCTTTTAGCTTCTAGCTAAGAGCTAGAAGCCTGTACGTCGGCTAGCGATTGAAGTCGTGGAGGGTTTGGCCGGCGGCCTGGGCTACGGCTCCGGCGGCGTCTTTGAGGGAGCCTGCTACCTGGTCGGCTACGCCTTCATCGGCGAGGTCGGGATTGCCGGTGGCGTTGCCGAAGCCCTCTTTGAGCTTGCCGACGAGGTGGGTGCCGGAGCCGGAGATGCGGTTCTTCGAACCCCAGATGGAGGTGCGGCGCGCGGCGTCTTCGATGTCATCGTTGCCGGTTGCGTATTCGGGACCGGGCGTGTTGGCGAGCACGTAGGCGGCGACGCCGAGACCGGCGGCGGCAATGATCCAGGGAAGTGCTTTCATGGGTTTTCTCCTCGTGCGATTGGATGCAGGCGCGGTGGGTTGCGTTGGGTTTGCCTAGAATGGATTTGGAGCGCATCAACAGGAGTGAAGAAGAGTGAAGGTTTAGGTGTCGGGAATGCCGCAGGACGGGGGAACGATGCAGTATGACGTGGTGGTGCTGGGCGCTGGTGCGGCCGGGATGATGTGTGCGTTCGAGGCAGGCAGGCGCGGGCGGAGGGTGCTGTTGCTGGAGCACAGCGAGCGCGTGGGGCAGAAGATTTTGATCTCCGGCGGAGGTCGTTGCAACTTCACGAATATTTACGCGAAGGCGGAGAATTTTTTGAGCGAGAATCCGCACTTTGCGAAGTCGGCGATGGCGCGGTTTACGCCGCAGGACTTTGTGGCGCTGGTGGAGAAGCATGGGATCAGGTATCACGAGAAGACGCTGGGGCAACTGTTTTGCGATGACTCGGCGAAACAGATTGTGACGATGCTGGAGAAGGAGTGTGCGGCGGCTGGGGTGGAGACGCGCGTGGGCGTGACGGTGGGAAGAGTGCGAACCCACCCTGCCGCGCAAAAAGCGCGCGTCGAGGATGGGGCACCCGATCCAGTGGATGGGGCACCCGACTCTGTGGCTGATTCGGCGCGGTTTTCGGTGGAGACGAGTGTGGGGAGCTTTGCTTGCTCGTCGGTGGTGGTGGCGACGGGTGGGCTTTCAATTCCGAAGATGGGAGCGACGGGGTTTGGCTATGAGGTGGCGCGTGAGTTTGGGCATGCGGTGATTGAGCCGCGCGCGGGGCTGGTGCCGCTGATGTTCTCGGTGGGTGATCGGGAGCGGTGGTGCGACCTCGCGGGGCTGTCGACGGAGGTGGTGGGGAGCGCGGTTGCTTCTGCGCGCGAAGGGCAGAAGAGGATTCCGAGGTCGGTGAAAGAGGACAGGTCGAAAGTGAAGTTTCGCGAGAAGCTACTGATTACGCATCGTGGATTGAGCGGGCCGGCGGTGCTGCAGGTGTCGTCGTACTGGAGCGTTGGGGGTGAGGTGACGTTCGATCTGGCGCCGGGGAGGGAGGTGTTTCGGCCGCTGCTGGAACAGACGGCGGGGCGGGATTGGAACAGTGCTTATGCGGCGCTGCGGATGGTGCTCCCTACTCGGATGGCCGAGCGATGGGTGCGGGTGCGAGCCAATACGGGCGCGGGCGATTGGACGAATGCAGGGATCGCGAAGCTCGAAGCAGAACTGCATGCGTGGACTCTGCGGCCCGATGGCAGCGAGGGATTTGCGAAGGCGGAGGTCACTGTCGGGGGTGTCGATACGAACGAGCTGGACGCTCGCACGATGGAGAGCAAACGCGTTCCGGGAATGTACTTTATCGGCGAGGTGGTGGACGTGACGGGGTGGCTGGGCGGGTACAACTTTCAGTGGGCGTGGGCGAGCGCGGTGGCGGCGGGTGCGGCTGCGTAGCGGCCTTACTGCACGACGAGGGTGACGTTGACGGAGTGGTTGAGGCCGGCGGATGAGGCGACGACTTTGAGCGTGTAGGTGCCGGGAGGCGTGGGGTTCGTGAGGCCGGAGCCTCCGGAGTTGGGGATGGAGCGGCTGGCTCCGCAGCCGCTGAGCGCGCCGAGGGTGCATGCGAAGAACAGAACCAGCGCGAGCTGACGGAAGCGGCGGCGGCGCGAGGCCAGGGCGAGCGGCAGCAGGAGAGCGAAGACGATGAGGCTGCGTGGGGTGAAGGGCGTTGCCGGCTTCTTGAGAGCCGCGACCGCGACGTCGGTTTGGACGGTGACCGAGATCGTGGACGTGCCTCCCAGGGGAGCGATGGTGGGAGCGACGATGCAGGTGGAGTTGGCGGGAGCTCCGGTGCAGCTGAGAGCGACGTTGCCGGAGAGGCTGGCGAGCGAACTGAGCAGCATGGGGTAGTTGCCACTCGCGCCGCTGCCGGCGAGGGTGAGCGAGGTCGCGCCGGACGCGGTGAGGGAGAAATCGATACCGGTGCCGGAGAGGTTGGTGGTCTGGGCTCCGGAGGGTGCGTTGTCGGTGAAGGTGAGAGCGCCGGAGATGGGGCCGGGGGTCGCGGGGGCGAAGACGACGGTGAGGCTGCAGGCGGCCTTGACGGCCAGCGTTGCGCCGCAGGTGTTGGCCGCGAGGTTGAATCCGGTGGTCGGCGAGATTTTTGATGGTGAGCGGAAGACCTCCGTTGTTGGTGAGGACGAGGGTCTGGGCGAGTGCGGTGAGGCCGACTCCGGTGGCGGGAAAGCTGAGAGTGATCGGGCTGAGCGAGACTCCGGGGCCGGCAATGCCGATGCCGGTGAGGGAGACGGTCTGGTAATGGAACTGGTCGGTGATGGTGAGCACGGCGGACCGCGTGCCCGTGGTCGAGGGAGCGAAGGTGACGTTGAAGATGCAGCTGGCGTGGGCCGCGAGGGAGTTTCCGCAGGCGTTGACGACGGCGAAATCGCCGGGCGAGACGCTGGCGGAGATGAGCGTGAGAGCGACACCGCCGGAGTTGGTGAGGGTGATCTGCTGCGCTGTGCTGGTGGTGCCGATTTGCTGTTGCGCGAAGCTGAGGGCGAAGGTCGAGAGGGTGTCGGTGGCGGGCGCGTTGCCGATGCCGGAGAGCTGCGCTGTTTGCGTGGCGGCGGAGGGCGTGCCGCTGTTGTCGGTGATGGAGAGCGTGGCGGAACGAGCGCCGCTGGCGGTGGGCGAGAAGACGATGGAGATGGAGCAGGCGGTGGAGGGAGCGAGGGTCGCTCCGCAGGTGTCGGCGTTGATGAGGAAGTCGGTTGGCTCGCCGAGGATGACGGGGGTTTGCAGCGTCGCGATCGTGCCTCCGGTGTTGGCGACA
>DATCDL010000473.1:0-3530 GCA_036510715.1 Acidobacteriaceae bacterium | reverse complement strand
TGCCCGAAAGTAGTCGTTGTGCGTCCAGCGAAGGCTGGCGCGTTCTGTGGGAGACAGTCCCACCGGGGTAAGAGTCGGAACCCCGTAGCTTGGGTAGCAGGATCAGTAGGGAAACCGTGATTCTGAAGCCTACCGACAACGCCATCGTAAGGATGGCGGCGAGTCACCAGGCCGTAGCGCAAGCGAACGAGAGGTGGCCTCGAAACTTTTAGCCTCGGAGGCCGAGCCAGCAACGACCAGGCGAAGGCAGCATGGCCCATCGCGAGCAGACTGATGCGGTGGGACACTCCGGCGGGGTGGTTATCGACGGCATGGTGACAAGGACGTGCTGGGCAACTGGAGAGACCCTCCTCGTCCCGCCGCGAAATCGGCGGAGCAAGGTAGGCCACATAACCGGGGACACCGGGAAAGCGGACCGAAGGCGAGAGGGAGTCGGACGGGTCGACAGTAGCGATGAGGCGGGGTAATGCCCGTGGAGCGAAGCGGCCCTGCTGTGAGTGATTCTTCCGGCAACATGGGAGGCAAGGGCGACATGATAAAAGCGCCTGATGATTTGCAAGACCTGAGACGGAAGATATATGCCAAGGCGAAGGCTGAACCGCACTGGCGTTTCTGGGGTCTGTACGTTCACGTCTGCAAGCTGGAGACGCTGCGCGCTGCGTACGAAATGGCCAAGAGTAACGATGGAGCTCCTGGAAGTGATGGAGTCAGGTTCGAGGCCATTGAGGAACAGGGCGTGGAGAGTTTTCTCGAACAGATTCGTGGCGAACTGATCGAGCGCAGCTATGTACCGCTGCGGGCACGGAAGAAGGAAATACCGAAAGAGGGGAGCAACAAAGTGCGAACCCTGTCGATTCCTTGTATCCGCGACCGTGTGGTGCAGGGTGCGCTGAAGCTGATAATAGAGCCGATCTTCGAAGCCGATTTCCAACCGGGATCGTTTGGATATCGCCCGAAGCGCTCAGCTCCACAAGCGGTCATCCGAGTCGCCGACGCGATCGCGATGGGGAAGACGCAAGTGATCGATCTGGATCTAAAGGCCTATTTTGATGGCGTTCGGCACGATGTGCTGCTCGCCAAGGTGGCCCGCAGGATCAGCGATGACGAGGTGTTACACCTACTCAAGATCATGCTGAAGGCGAACGGTAAACGGGGCGTTCCACAAGGCGGTGTAATTTCACCCGTCCTCAGCAATCTCTACCTCAATGAGGTGGACCAGATGCTGGAGCGGGCGCGAGAACGCACGCGCCGAGGCAAGTACACGGCCGTCGAGTACGCGAGGTTCGCGGACGACATCGTGATCTTGATCCACCCTGATCCGCGCAATAGCTGGCTGCTGAAGGCGGTCGATAAGCGATTGAGGGAGGAGTTGGCGAAACTTGACGTGCAGATTAACGAAGAGAAGAGCCGAACGGTCGACCTCGCTCAAGGCGAAAGCTTTGGGTTCCTGGGGTTTGACTTCCGTCGCGTCCGCAGCTTGGCGGGCCGATGGCGACCGCAGTACGCGCCGAAGATGAAGAAACGCACGGCGTTGCTGCAAAAGCTTCGAGAGATCTTCCGGCGACATCGATCCCAACCGGTGCAATGGGTGGTTGAGCACATCAACCCGATCTTGCGCGGCTGGGTGAACTACTTCGCCATTGGCTACTCGAGCCGGTGCTTCCAGTTCGTTAAGCGTTGGGTGGAAGTGAAAGTGAGGCGACATTTGATGCGAGCCCGGAAACGCCGGGGCCTCGGCTGGGAACGATGGACTACGCAGTGGATGCACGGAAATCTGGGGCTGTTCAATGGCTACCGATTGCGTCGCGACCTGCGGAAAGTCGTCTCGGTCGCATAGGTCCGATAAACCATGGCACGAAGCGAACAGGTGAGCGTAGTGCGAGAAACTCGCACGCTACGTTCGATGCGGCGGGGGCTGGAAACGTGATGACGGCAGCCGGACTGAGGGCCACCGCGAAAGCTGTGGAACACCCACCGGAGCCTAAAATCGGCGCGCCAGTCCTCGACCCGACCGCGACTGGGTCCTGTGGGTCAACACCGGCGGTTCGCTCCGACCGGCCGGGACGGCCAGACGCGTGCACTGAATAGGCTGATTTGCCTGCCTCTTAGCTGCCCGTCGGATGGATGCTCGATGGGTCAATTTGCCGATTCAGAAGGGAATGTGTAGAATCGTGTGTAGAAGGTGACACATGGCTACAAATCTTTCATTGGATCCGCGGCTCATTGAGCAGGCTGTTAAGGTTGGTGGCGAGCGCACCAAGAAAGCGGCTGTGACACGCGCACTGGAGGAATACGTTGCACGCCGCCAGCAGAAGCACCTGGTAGATCTCATGGGTAAGCTCGAGTGGGATGAATCGTTCGACTACAAGATCGAACGCTCCCGGCGGTGACGTTACTAGTCGACACCAGCGTGTGGTCACTTGCCTTTCGCCGCGACGCCGAATCGGCCGTTCCTCAGATCCAGATGCTTCGCGCCGCACTCAATGGCGGCGAAGCAATCGTTACCACCGGGCTAGTACTGCAGGAATTGTTGCAGGGATTCGCCGGGCCCCGGGCGCGGAAGGAGCTTGTTGAGAAATTTGCAGCTCTGCCGCTGTTGGTCCCCGATCGACAGGACTACATCGACGCCGCCGCGCTTCGCAACTTGTGTAGGCGCGCCGGAGTGCAGATGGGGACGATAGATGCGCTACTCGCCCAACTCTGCGTTCGGCACGATCTCACGTTGCTGACTACGGATGGCGACTTCCTGTTGGCGGCTAAGCACTGTTCTCTACGCGTATGGAAGCCCCCCAGGTAATTTTTGCACCTCACTGGAGGACGGACCTCAACCCGACAATAACTTGCGGGACTTTTGCGTGACTCGGTGGTGCTCTGTTGTGCTCAGTGGTGCCAAATGCAACGGACGCCTCGCGGCAAGTGATTGAAATTAAAGACTCTAAAATCCAAAGGGTGCGCTCAAAATGCCGAGGTCGCGGGTTCGAGTCCCACCCTAGCCACAAATTACACCCGGGTCTTTCCCGAGCACATCGACGCTCGATGTAACGAGCCTAGATGCCTAGTTCTCGCATCGCCAGTGCTGAATTCCTGAAAGCTTGGCTGCGCCGCCGGTGCACCATCCGCATGCGTCATCCTTGCGTCGATGCCTAAATTTCAAACGCGCGGGCGACGGTGGCTGACCGGAGCGATTGCCGCGGCGCTGTTCGTAAGCCTGGCTGCGCTATTGCTAAGCTCCAAGCTCGAGCATGCGGTGCGTGCGCGGATCGAGTCCGCTGCCGTGCGCCACGACATGGTTGCCCGAATTGGTCAGGTGCACGTCGGCGTATGGCCATTGTTGCGACTCGACGGATTTGATCTCGACTTAGGTCATGGATTGCGACTGCATGCCGACATGATCGCGGCGACGTGGCCCGGTCGTCTGCGACTTGCAGTTTCTGCCGCCGCTCTCGCGGGCCCAGCAGGGATTCAGCTCAGCTCGTCACCCACTGCCTGGGACATCGCGGGAATTCACGGCGGGGATCTCCAGCTCACAC
>DATCDL010000472.1:0-6447 GCA_036510715.1 Acidobacteriaceae bacterium | reverse complement strand
TGGAGAGGGCGCGCTCGACGCAGGATGCCGGCTGCGATTGCTATCCGTACGCAGCGGGATCGAGCACTCTTGATTTGCGGCAAGTGGATGAGCGCGTGAAGATTACGATTACGTGGAGCACATCGCATCCGGAGATTGCAGGACGATCGCTGGCGTGGATTGCCGCTGCGTGGAGTATGACGCAGATGGAAGCGGCTCGATGCGTGCAACCGGCCGGAGCTATTTATCACAGCATCTCCGAAGAGGATATGCGGCGGATTCTGCAGCACCCGGCAACGATGATCGGCTCGGATGGTTTGCCGAATGACCCTTTGCCGCACCCTCGTTTGTGGGGAACATTTCCTCGCGTGCTGGGCCGCTATAGCCGGGAGGAGAAGCTATTTTCGCTCGCCGAGGCGGTACACAAGATGACGGAGATGCCGGCTCAACGATTCGGGCTTGCGGGGCGCGGCCTGATCCGCGAAGGATATTTCGCTGATCTGACGTTGTTCGATCCAGCGAAGATCATGGACACGGCCACGTACGCCGATCCTGTGCGAACGGCGGAGGGCATTGAGCGGGTGTGGGTGAACGGCGTTCTCTCCTACACGGCACGGGGAGCAACGCAGGAACGCGCGGGTCGCTTTGTGCCTCGCGGCAGGACCCCGTGGATGCAGTAATTCGAGAAGGGAGGGAAGAGGGTGAGCATCAAGCGATATGGCGTGGAAGGTGGCAAGGGAACGGGTGGACTGCATCTTCCCTTTGCTCGAGCGGTGGAGGCCGATGGCTGGCTGTTTGTCTCGGGCCAGGTGCCGATGGTCGATGGCGCGGTGATCGAGTGCAACATCGTCGCGCAATCGCACCAGGCGATTCGCAATCTGTTTTCGATTCTGACAGAAGCTGGGTATGGCCCCGAGCATGTGGTGCGGTGCGGCGTGTGGCTGGATGATCCTCGCGACTTCCCTGCTTTCAATCTGGTCTTCAAGGAATATTTTGGCGAGCATCCTCCAGCCCGTGCGTGTGTCGTGTCGAGTATGGTGGTGGATTGCAAAGTAGAGATCGATTGTGTGGCCTGGAAGAATCCGCGCGCTTGATGCGTTTCATGTTCGTTCGGCACTTCTACCTTTTCGAAGGCTACGGCTGGATACGACGGGCCATCGGCCCTCTGATGATGGCCTCCAGCGCAATCGATAACTTGGGCTACACTCTGGACCGTTCATCTACCCGTTTGTGGAAACGAGTGGCTCAATTTGAGGGATCGTTGGACCTAGCTACCCTAGACGATGACGACTCGCACGCCCTGATTTTGAAAACTCTCCACGACTGAGGGATCCGCACCGTCGTCCGTGATGATCGTGTGTATCTGGCTGGATGAGCACACCTGCGTCGTGCTGATCATCCCCAACTTACTTGAGTCTGCGACCGCGACCACCTGTCTCGCATGCTTCACCATCTGATTCAGAATCAGCGCTTCATCGGACTCAATGACCGTCAGCCCATATTCAGGATGGATTCCGCACGCCCCCATAAAAACCTTCTCAAAGAACAGCCGTTGCAGCGACTCAAACGCTGTTGCACCGACCATCGAGAAGGAGCCGGGCCAGCGGACGGCTCCTCCGGTAAGAGTGATCTTCATGTTGGGGAGGCGGGACAACTCCATCCCGATATTGACGGCGCTGGTCACAATGTGAATGCCCTCGCGATGGCGGAGGCTTCGGGCAACCTGGGTGGTGGTGGTGCCGGGCGAGAGGGCGATCGTCTCTCCGTCCAGGACCATGGCGGCCGCGGCCAGGGCGATGCGTCGCTTTTCGTCTGCAAAACGCTCCTCGCGGAGGGGAAATGCAGCGTCAAACCGGAAGGGCTCATAGCCGAGTTTGCCGGCGACCTCGGCACTGCCATGCTTGCGGTTGACGAGCCCACGCTGCTCGAGCTTGATGAGGTCGCGACGGACGCTCGCGGTGGAGGTACCGACAGCCTCGGCTAGCTCCTCCATGCTGCTCTCGCCCTTTTGCAGCAGCAGATGGAGTATGCGCTTGGCGCGATCCTGTTTGGTTGATGTCATGCGGTTCTCTCCAATAGGCCTCACCGCCATGCTACGTCACACGCGGCTGGAGGTTGGCGGGTTGTTTTCACAAAGATGGCAAATTTATGATGCATTTGGAGAAGATGTTGCTGATTTCTGAATATTTTGTTGACATTTTGTTCATAAGCTTTATAGACTCGGAAGCTGATCCATTACCCGACCGCAGCTTCCGATCCAGGCAGGTTTTCCCCATTTCCTTGGTTCTCGGATCTTGCGCAGTTCTCTACTCTGCATTTCCAGGAGCGTTCGACGATGAATTTCAAGAAGATCCCCCTCACCGCCTCTTTGTGCCTCGTAGCGATGGCTGCATGCCTTTCCTCGGGGCGTGCACTTGCACAGACAGTGACGGGGTCCGTCACGGGTGAGGTCACCGACACAACGGGTGCGGTAATTCCGAAGGCGACGGTTGTGGCGGAAAACGTCGACACCGGGGTGAAGACGACCACTACCACGAACGGTACCGGCGTCTATACCATCCGCTTCCTGCCGATCGGCAAGTACAAGGTCTCGGTTGACGCGCAGGGCTTTTCCAGGCAGACCTTCTCTGTCTTTTCCCTGGAGATCGACCAGTCGGTCAAGCTGAATGCGCTACTCACCGTGGGCGCTACAACGTCGGTTGAAGTCGACAGCTCGGAGGCGGCTATCTTGAACACCACCGACGCTACCCTTGGCACGACCTTTACGGCAAACACGATCGCCAATCTGCCTCTTAACGGGCTCGACTTCTCGGCGGTGACGCTCTATCTTCCGGGTTCGGTCGACACAGGGGGCACGTCGGGAACCACCAGCATCGAGCGCAGCACCTACTGGACGGACACGCCGAACATGAACGGCAACCGCGCCCAGGCGAACAACTACACTCTCGACGGCATCGACATGAACGAGACCTTCAACAATTTGATCGCGTACAGCCCCGCGCCCGAGTCGTTGCAGGAGGTCAGGGTACTCACGGCCAACTCGCCTGCCGACTTCGGGAACGTTAATGGCGGTGGAGTCGTTAGCGTCCTCAAGAGCGGAACGAATAAATTCCACGGCTCGGCATACGCCTACGACCAGAACCAGAAATTCAATGCCAACAGCTTTGCGAACAACAACTCCGGCAACCCGAAGGGAAGCTTCTCTCAGGCGCAGTTCGGCGGCACCCTCGGCGGACCGATCCTCAAGGGCAAGCTCTTCTTCTTCGTCGACTATCTCGGTTCGCGCTTCCATAACGGCGGCTCGACGACAGCGTCGGTCCTGACGCAGGCGATGCGCAATGGCGACTTCTCCGTCCTGCTGCAACAGCCGACGCCGATCCAGCTCTACGATTCTGAAAACAACTTTGCGCCTTACGTCGGCAATTTGAATGTTCCGATCCTGAACCCTGTAGCCAAGTTCCTCGTCGCCAACCCGCAGTTCTATCCGCTGCCGAACGCCACACCGACCGACGGTATCGCGGCCAATAACCTGATAGGCAGCTTCCGCCACTATGAGGCCAACAACCAGGGCGATGTGAAGCTCGAATACGCTCCCGGCACCAAGGACCGCGTCACAGCGTTCTACGCCATGTCCACCGGCTATGACGGCCAGACCTCGCTGCTGGCCATCACCTTCCCTGGCACCAATCTCTTCCCCACCAAAATCGCCGGTTCCAACTGGGTACACACCTTCTCACCGGCCATCATCAACTCCGCGCGACTCGGTTTCACACGCGTCACATGGAATCAGGGGCTGCCCGGCGATCCGTCCGGTCAGTTCGGCCTCGGGGGCGATGCCAAGGTCGGCATTCCGTTTGGGGTGCAGAAGTATGTCGGCTTCGCGAATCAGGGTATCGGTAGTGGCTTCAGCAGCGTCGGCACGCCGGCGTTTGACGGCGGCTTTACGGATAACACTTACAGCTACATCGATAACCTCACCTGGCAGCGAGGCAAGCACCTGCTGAGCATGGGAGTCGAAGCCATCCGGTACCAGAATAACTATCCCACCAGCAACAACGATGGTTTTCTGGGCACGCTGAATTACAGCGGAAACTTCACCAGCAACCCCAATCCAAACGTTACCAACGGCCCTGGCTACTCTGCAGCTGACTTCGTTCTGGATCGCGTCTCTGCGGCCAACGTTACGCTTAACAGCATCAATGTGGGACAGCGCCAGTGGCGTGATGCCGGTTTCTTTGAGGACGATTTCAAAGCCACCTCGAAGCTCACGCTGAACTTCGGCATTCGCTATGAGTACGACGAGCCGTGGATTGAGCAGAACAACAAGACCGGCAATGTCGATCTCGCTACCGGCCAGCCCATCTACGCAGGCAGCGTTCCCACGGGTGCTCCAGCCGGATCGGGCGTCTGCAAGAACCTCGGCTGCTACCAGCCGAATTATCATCAGATCATGCCACGCCTCGGGTTCGCGTATCAGGTAAATACGCGACTGGTGGTGCGCGGCGGCTACGGCGCAACGAGCTTCTATGAGGGCAACTCGTCCAACCAGCGTCTCACTGGAGCTCCACCCTTCCTCCAGGCGGTCAACATCCAAACGCAGAGCCCCACGGTAACCTCGGGCGGCACTCCGCGCACTGTTGAGGACGGCTTCAGCTTCACGGACCCGAACGACCTTAGCCTGTCGGGTTCCTTCTCCACCTATCCGCAGAACATCCAGCCCGCCTATGTGCAGGAGTTCAACCTGACGACTGAGTACGCGCTGACGAATACGCTCTCGCTGCAGGTCGGCTACATTGGCGAGTCCGGTCAGCACATTGAGGACTACGGCAATGTGAACCAATGGAAGGTGCCGAACGATCCGACTTCCGCTCCCTACTACAGCAACCCCAACTTCGGCAGTGGCGGCCTGCTCGTCACGGAATCCCGCGCGATGATGAACTTCAACGCGCTCGAATCGACGCTGCGCCAGCGCCTGCACAACGGTCTTGAGTTCACGCTCAACTACACCTACAGCAAGGCGATGACCAACAGCCTTGGCAACTACTCCCTTGATGTGAACGGCTACAGCGGAGCGTTCCAGAACTACTATGACAGCGCCGCGGACTACGGGCCTGCGGGTTATGACGTTACGCACAACATCTCAGGCACCGGCGTCTACGCTCTTCCCTTTGGCAGCGGCAAGGAGTTTTTGAAAGGAGCGAATCGGATGGTCGACGAGATCGTCGGCGGCTGGAAGCTCTCTACCGCAGGGGTGTACTACTCCGGCTTTCCTGAAACCCTGACCGGTGGAGGAAGCAATACGAACAGCTATGGCAACGAGCGCGCCAACGAGTACTTCCCGCTTCGCATCGTGAACCGCAGCAAGGAGCACTGGTTCGGCACTGATCCTTCGGCAACGCCCTGCACCACCGCGGGAGCCGCGATCAACGCACTGGGCGCCGCGTGCGCGTATGGCGTACCTGCCAGCAACACCTTCGGTACCTCGCGCAACGGCGCGGTCCGTGGGCCTGGCTACCTCAATGTCGATCTCTCCGCCTTCAAGGAGTTCCGCACCTATAAGGACCAGGCCTTCAGCTTCCGGTTCGACGCGTTCAACGCGTTCAATATCGTTAGCTACGGCAACCCGGATACAGGGATTCAGGACACTGGCTTCGGGCAGATCGTCCAACAGAACAGCATCCGCTCTACAGAGCGGCGCATGCAGTTCTCTCTCAAGTACGCCTTCTAACCTGCGTCAACGACAGGCAGGGGATGATCCACGTCCCCTGCCTTGAAATTCACACTTCTGTGCACCGTCTCCAGAACTAATATTTCTGCCTCCACGAGCCTGCGTAATACGTTGGATTTTTGGATTCCGAGCAATCGAATGCGCAAGATGATATTTGAACTCTGTGCCGAAACCATCGAAGCCTGCCATGTGGCACGCGATGGCGGAGCCCACCGCATCGAACTCTGTTCCGGCCTGAGCGAGGGCGGCCTCACGCCGAGCCATGGGTTGATCCACGCTGCCGTCGAACGCAGCGGCCTTCCGATTCACGTGCTGGTGCGACCTCGTGGTGGAGACTTCTTGTACTCTGCGGCTGAAGTCGACGTGATGCGCGAGGACATCCTTCATATCAAGCATCTCGGCGCAACCGGCGTCGTTCTGGGGGTGCTTCGTCCCGATGGCACCGTCGACATCGAAGGGACGCGCGAACTTGTTGAGCTTGCGCGTCCCATGAAGGTCACGTTCCATCGTGCGGTCGATGCTACACACTCGCTCCCGCAGGCGCTCGAAGACGTCATCGCTACCGGCGCAGACCGCGTCCTCACCTCCGGCGGAGAGCGTGACGTTGTCGCCGGATCATCGTCGCTCGGCAAATTAGTCATCCAGGCCGGCAACCGCATCGAGGTTGCGGTCGGGGGCGGCCTTCGGCTGAAAAACGCTGCATCGCTGGCTCGCCTCACGGGCGCCTTGCACTTCCACGG
>DATCDL010000471.1:0-2293 GCA_036510715.1 Acidobacteriaceae bacterium | reverse complement strand
GATTCGACAGTACGCAGCTCGTTCGAATCCGCAGTTTGGACATGTCCAGTCGGCGGCAATGCCGGACCAGCTGTTTCGACGCCCACCATCGCCGGCGTCTGGCCGCCTTCCACCGCTGCGGCTCGCTCCTCATATCTTGCTGCCAGTTCCCCGTATCGGGTAGCCTCCTCCGGATATCCTGCGTCGTGATAGATGGTTTCCAGAGTTCGGCAGCAGATGGCTGCCTGAGAAAACCGTTCCGCCCGGTTGTGCAGCGCTGCGAGTCGCTGATTCAGTCTCAAATCCTGCGGTGCCTTCGGCAATACAGTGAGCAAAGGCGTTAAAGCCTTTTCCGGCATGTTGTAGGAAATGAAAAGTTCGGCATCCGTTAATGCTGCACGCACGGCAAGGGCAACTTCGTCCTCGTATCTCTGATCAATGAATGGCGCGGTGGTTTCCAATTCTTCTATAAGGATTGAACCTTCCTCAGCGCTGATGAAGCGCGGAGTAGATCCACCGACTTTTCCGACAATCTGTTGATAGTTGCGGGCATGTAACTGGTTCTGCGGCTCGAGCTGTGTGAGTTTTAAATAAAACTCGCGAGCCTTCTCTAAGTCTCCCGATTGCACATATGCATGGGCGAGAAGCTCATAAACCTCAGTTGTGTGACTGGTATCCCCAGCTTTGGTGAATAGGGCGAGGATCGTTTCGAGACTGGTGACACTTTCACGAACGTGGCTGATGATCGAATGCAGGCTGTCTAAAATTCTGGTCGGATCTGACGACAACAAGGAATCTGAATACTCTCCATATACCTGCAACGCTTCTTCGAACTGGCCTGACACTGTCAGGGCCTCCGCGTAGCGATTCACTCCTGCCGGATCGTTGTGTATGGTAAGCAGTTTTCCCGCCAACACACGTGCTTCAGGAAGACGCCCGTTTTGCAAATAAGCATTGAACAGTGCGGTGATGCCCTCGGGATGGCTGTCGAGGTCCGCGACCTTTTCGAGGTATTCAATAGCACCGGTGACATCGCCGGAATCGAGAGATGTGCGCCCGCGCATCAGGAGGGCGTAACTGTTTCCCGGATCGAGGGTCAACATCCGTTGCAAAATCGTCTCTGCGCCTTCGAGTTGGCCACGGGCGCGCAAAGTTTCAGCGGCGGCGGTAAAAATCTGCCAGGCCTCGGCTTTTTTTCCGAGCCTGACATAAACTTCGGCCAGTTTCGACCGCATGACAACGTTGTCGGGATCCATTTCCAAAGTCTTCTGGAAAATACGGACCGCCTGTTCGAGTTCGCCGCTGCGCAGGAATTCTTCCGCGACTTGTAAATATTGTGCGCGCGCGTCGTTGAACAATCCTTGCTGAGTGTAGAGTTCCGCGAGGCGAAGCACGCCTTCGAAACTGTGCTTGATCTTGCTGAGCTTCTTGTACATCGCGATCGCCTTCACCGTGAAGCCCTGTGAGGCATAGGCGTCGCCGACGCTCTTGAAGCAGTCCACGGCCTTGTCAATGTTGCCCAGCCGTGAGTAGAGGTCGCCCACGGTATTCATCACCGTGAGGTCCTTGGGATCGGCCTTCAGAACCTTTTCGTATTCAGCGATGGCATTCGGCAACTTGCCCTGCTGAACAAACTTCTCGGCGGCACTGAGGACCTTCTGCTTATTGAAGCCAAACCCGAAAGCCATAGAAGTACGGACTCCAACCCCGATAATTGACCATCTTAGTAACTGGGAACCTGGACTTATTGATGGTCTGACAAGGTGATTGTACGGCTCGCACCCCAGAATCGTATGGTTACCAAGGGTTACCAGAAGGGAGTGTACGAATGGGTTACCAAAGAAGGTCGTGGTATCGCATGTGTGGCGCGGGCGCCCCCGCCCGCGAAGCAGCGGGACAACTCACGTAGGGACAGCCGCCCTCGGCTCTCCGGCGGAGCGAAGCTCCGCAACTAGTTCCCAGTAGGGAGACCGCTTGCCGTCGGAATTATCGGCAGAAGGATTTGCGACGGATGCTGCGAATCATCGTAGATCGTGTTCATCGCAATTGCCCAGCGTCGATTGTCATTCAATGGCTCGCCCGTATTCGGGTTCACGTCGAAGCGCGGGAAGTTACTGCTTGAGATGTCGAGCCGAATGCGGTGTCCCTTTTGAAAGACAAGCGATGTTGGATACATTTCGATAGTGAAAGGATAAACTTCCTTAGGTTTCATCATTTCCGCGCGCTCCAACGAGTTGCGATAACGCGCCCGCACAATGCTATCCTCAACGTTCAAATCAACGCCAGCGGGAAAATCTTTGTTTGGCGGATAAAC
>DATCDL010000470.1:0-4949 GCA_036510715.1 Acidobacteriaceae bacterium | reverse complement strand
AGTTCCCGAGCGACGAGTATCTTGCAGAGCACCCGCGGGGAATCTACTTCATCGATGAGCTTTCATCGGCGGAGCACCTAACCCAGAAGGCGCTGGCGTCGCCAATCCTGGACAAGACGTTCGGGGCCAACACGCTGCCCGACGGCTGGCAAATGTGGGTCGCGAGTAATCGTGCGGCTGACAGAGCCGGTGCGTTGCGCATGCTATCCCATATCCGGAACAGGATCAGGGAGATCCCAATGGAGAACGATGCCCTATCATGGGCAGTCTGGGCCGAGAGGGCCGGGATTCATCCATTGGTAATCGCGTGGGCGAAGGCCAACCCAACGGTGGCGTTCGTCGACGAAGTGCCAAACACGGATCGGCCGTTCAGTACGGCGCGCTCCTTGGTGCGTGCAGCGAAGCTGCTGCAAGTCGGGCTGGCGCGCGACGCGGACAACAAGCTGATTGACATGGAGCTGCCGAGCGACGTGCTGATTCAGCAAGCGGTCTACGGCGATATCGGCGAGGGCGCCGGCGCCAATCTGTTCGGATATCTGAAGGTGTGGGACAAGCTGCCCACGCTGGATGAGATCATCGCAGACCCGAAGAAGGCGAAGTGTCCGCAGGAACTCAGCGCGGGCTGGGCTGCTGGCCAGATGTGCATCCACTTTGCGAAGGGCGACAACATCGACCCGCTGTGGACCTACACCGAGCGCTTACCGCGTGAGGTTCAGGTCTCGATGGCGAAGTCGCTGCTGGAGCGTAGCGGATCGTCGTTGCTCAACTCGCCGGCTCTGATTAAGTGGATACACGCCAATAAAGCACTTATTACGAGTTCCACGGGGCGGTGAGCCATGAGACCTGAGCTGTACGGTGTGTGGAACATGATGCTTGCGCGCTGCTTCAATCCGCGTAACAAATATTACGCGTACTACGGTGGCCGGGGCATCGCTGTCTGTCGCCGTTGGCGCAGGTTTCGCAATTTCGAGGCAGACGTGGGACAGCGACCGCCGGGTGCAACGCTTGAGCGCAGCGACAACGCCGGAGACTACAAACCCGGCAATGTTGAATGGGCAACGCCCAAAGCACAAGCACGCAATCGGCGCAGTAATGTCCTGATTACTTTCCAAGGACGGACACAGTGTTTGATGGACTGGACCGACGAACTCGGACTTCGCTACATCACTGTGTATATGCGCATGAAGCGCGGTTGTTCATTCGAGGAGGCCATTTTTCGTGGCAGATACAAACGATCTTAATGATGCACTCGCCAGTAACTTCATGGTCTGCGACCTTTCCCTGAAATCGTGGACCGGAAACATTACTGATCGAGAGGCGTCAGCTGAGGTGATCGCTCAGAAGGGTGCTTCCCGAGATTCCGGGAAGTTTGTTAAATACTTAATGGCGTCCGCGGACAAGGAACTGCAAGCAGTGCAGACCGCCGGCCGCGGGATACGGGATTACGTGAAGCAGAACACATCGCCGTGGCAAGGCAGCTATCGACTGCTGCCCGCTGTCAAGGCGATTGAGTTCCTGACTGCACTCAACGGCTTGAAGCAGGACTACGACAAGACGGTGCTCGCATTGGCGACCGTCTGGGATACGCGCGTCCAGCAGGCCACAACCAATCTCGGAGGGCTCGCCGACGCGGCGGACTATCCGAGTTCCGACAAGGTGGCTGCGCTATTTGGCATGACCATCGACCTCTTGCCAGTCCCATCGGAAAAGGACTTCACGCGTATCAACTTGCCGGCCGCTGTGATTACAGCGCTTGGCCAGCGGCACGCGAGCGTGCTCGAAACGCAGATGCAAGCGGTGCACGAGGACCTGAAGGCGAACCTGCTCAAGAAGATTGAAACCATGGCGAAGTCGCTCGGCAAGGCCGGAGCGGGCGAGAAGACGCGCCTGTATGACTCAATGGTGAGCAATCTGCAGGCGCAGGTAGCCATGTTGCGGACCATGAACGCATCAGGCAAGCCCGAGCTGAACGCACTCGCGGACAAGATCGAGCAACAATTGCTCGCGACGCCTGTGGAGGCGTTCAGGAATTCGCCCGCGAAGGCCGCGGAGGTAGCCGAGGCGGCGCGTAACATCGCCATCGAGGCCGCAATGGAGGAGATATGGCAACTATAAGACTGAAGCCGAAGAACCGCGAACGTCTGCTCGAAGCAGCCCGCGCAGAATACGCGGAGGGCAGCGACGACAACGTTGAGATAGACGACAACGCCGAGATCCACAGGAGCACAGACAAGGGCTTCTGGGTAGCTGCGTGGGTTTATCTCAACGGCGAGGATCTAAAGTGAGGCGCGCAGGCGCGTGGCGGGTATCGCAGATCAAGGAAGACTTCTGCGTGATCGCCGCCTCGTATGGATGCTCAATCAAGGAGGAGCGAACGGCGTACTACGTCAGAGGCGTCCGGGTTTGTCCCGTTCATATCCCGCAAGTAATTGACAAACAGGGACGCACCTACGGATGGTATATCTGGCCTAATTATAGGAGAATGCTTGTCAATGAAGGCAACGTCAGAGAGCGAAAGGTGAGTCGATATGAAATTCAACCGGAAAGCGTACATGCAGAAGTGGTATCAGAGAAACCGCGTCAAACGCCGCGGCCAGAATCGCGTAGCGATGCAGAACTGGCGGACAAGAACGCTGCAGCGCCGCCTACGCACTCACCCGAAACCGAAGCTGTGTGAGCTTAAATGCGGTCGCCGAGCGACACACTTTGACCACAACCACAAGACCGGAGCGTTCCGGGGGTGGTTGTGCTTACTGTGCAATTCCGCACTCGGCTTTTTGAAAGACGACCCCGCGCTGTGTCGGCGCGCTGAGTCATATCTACGGAGGCATCAATGTCGCAAGCAACCAAGCGCCACCCGGCGCTGACGGAAGCTATTTCAGCGCTCCTTGTTCGCCACCCCTTCTTCGCATCGTTGTTGTTGGACCTCACCGATATCGTGGAGGCAACACAGCTGCCTGACACCAGCCAGCTGCAAACGTGCGCGACCAACGGGAAGACGATATGGGTGAACCCAGAGAACTTCGCCAAGTACACCATCGACGAGCGCATCGGGATGCTGGTCCATGAAATAGACCACATCATCTTTCAACACATGAGCCGCCAGCAAGCCTACCAACAGCTGGGCTTAGGTCCTGACCTGGAGACGTTCAGCCCTAAGAAATTCAATCACGCGGCAGATTATATTATAAATGCCCATCTTACTTCCCAAGGATTCAAGCTCCCGCTGGGCAGTCTCCAAAACTCACAGGTGACGGCCGACGATATCGTCGACGAGGTATACCTGAAGCTCCCCAAGGACGAGGAGAACAAGCCCGACGGCCCGGACCAGCACGTGCCCGACGACCAGCAGTGCAGCACGGACAAGCCGACCATGCAGGCGGCGCTGAAGAAAGCCCAAGAGCTGGCGAAGATGCAGGGCAAGGGCGCCGGCGGCATGGAGCGGTTCATCGACGACTTCTGCACCCCGAAGATCAGCTGGCAGGAGCACCTGCGCAAGGCGCTGATGGCCAATACGCGGGGGCGGGATGTCTACACGTGGCAGCGGCCGAACCGGCGCAAGCTGGCGATAGCCCCGCACGTGTACATGCCCGGCCGCGCCGGCTTGCAGGGACCGGAGATCGCAGTCGAGATCGACACGTCCGGATCTATAGGCGAGAAGGAACTCAAGACGTTCCTCGGGGAACTCTCCGGCATCATGGACGAAATCCAGCCGCGCAAGATCCATGTGATGTACGTAGACGATGAGCTGCACGGCGACGTCATCGAGTTGGAGGACGCTAACGAGCTAGTCGAGCTGGGCCACAAGGCCGGCGGAGGCGGGGGCACCGACATGACGAAGGTGTTCTCAATCATCGAGGAGCGCCAGATCCCGGCCGAGTCGGTCGTAGTGTTCACTGACGGCTATACCGGATTCGGGGAAGACCCAGGTATCCCGACGGTGTGGGCGATCACGAGCCCCGGCATTGAGGCGCCATGGGGGACGACCGTCCACGTGCCGCTGGGAGACCAGGAGGAAGAGGCATGAGTTGCTCTGCAAAGCAGTCGACCGAGAATCTTAGACGTTCTGTAGCTGCCATGTCATCCGAAGCCCGCGCAGCCGCTGAGATACGGCGCAAGGAAGCTGCGCGGTTAGCGATGAACAATGAAACCCCCGAGCACCGCGCCGCTAGAGTGCGCGCCTCTGGCAACGCTATGCTGGGAAGACCACAAATTGCGCTGGCTACAGGCAAGAGCGAGCACAACATCCGAGCGAAGCGGTGGTTTTTGCTGTCCCCGGACAACGTGCTCTACGAGTGTGTGAACCTGAACCACTTCATAAGAGAGCACGAACATCTCTTCGACCCCAAGCATGTTATTTGGAAGCCAGTAAAACGCAAGCCGGGCCACGCAGTTGCGAATTGTCTCGCTGCCGGTGGTATACGTGCCGCCACATCGACCGGCGGAAGTTGGAAGCAGTGGCGCGGGGCGAGGGACCCGGAGATTTTGCACGCCATCCAGGCGCAGCGTTTGAATCAGAAATTTTTACTGTAAAGGAGGAAGAGGCGTGAAGATACAATGCCTAAGCTGGAAAGCGCGGAGACGGAATCGGGCGGCGCGGAAAGCGCAGTGGCACGACGAGCACAAGACGTGGCACTTCTACTTTTGCTGGCGGCCAGTGCGGTCGCACGACGACGAGCTTATCTGGCTGGAAACCGTAGCGAGGCGGTACTACCCCGGCACGCATGACTGGGAGTATGGCCCAATCACGAATCTATTAACCGGAGGAGAAACGAATGGACCCTAGTACAGCAATGCCCGCGGTGCTCGTCGCCATCATAGGCGGCGGGTTCTCGTACTGGCTAGCGAATCGCCGCATCGAGCGGCTGCGGAGGCACGCGTTCCACGCGCACATGCAAGGGATGAGCGCGCTGGCGAACGTCTGCATTGAGATCCAATGCATCAACTAC
>DATCDL010000469.1:0-21024 GCA_036510715.1 Acidobacteriaceae bacterium | reverse complement strand
AGCTCAGGCCGTAGCCAAAGGGGTAGAGCGGCTTACCAGTAAAGTACCTGTACGTGCGGTTGTCCATCGAGTAGTCCTCGAATTTGGGCAACTGGCTCACATCCTTATAAAACGTCACCGGCAGCCGGCCAGCCGGGTCATTCTTGCCGCTCAGGGTGTCGGCGATCGCGGCTCCCCCTTCCTCACCGGAGTACCATGCTTCGAGCACCGCGTTCGCATGTTGATTGATCCAGTTCACGGCCAGCGCGCTGCCATTCATCAGCACGACGACGAGCGGTTTGCCGGTGGCAGCCACAGCCTCCACGAGCGCTTCCTCAGGCTCGGGCATGTCGATGCTGGTGCGGTCGCCACCCAAAAATCCGGGCTGGCTCACAGGCATCTCTTCGCCCTCGAGCTGGCTGGTAATCCCGACCACCGCAATCACCAGGTCAGCCTTCTTCGCCGCGGCGACAGCCTCGGGCGATGGAGCATTATTGACCGGCGCCCAGATCAACTGCGCAACGGGCTCCACGCCGTCGAGGTTGCCATACTGCACGCTGAGAGCGAGCTTCTGGCCCTTCTCCATGTGCACGCGTCCCAGCTTCGCCTCGACACCGCGAGTCTTATATTCCTGCGCAATCTCCTTGCCATCGACCTTCACCGACACAAAGCCGTCGCCTCGAACGCCGAGCAGGTAGTCGCCGGTCTCAGGCGCCGTCAGGAAGCCCGTCCATTCGACGCCGATCATCTTCTTGCTCGCGGCCTCCGAGGGCAGATTCGTCTTGCGAAGGTCGACGTTCCCATCGACGCGCGTCATGAAGGGCTTCGGCTTGGCGCTGGGAGAAAGTTCCACGCCTTCCATGCTGCTGTACTCGGCCTTCAGGCCAGGCTTGCCGTCGGGCGTCGTCAGCAGATTGCTCGGCACCGGATTGCCCTCGTCGCGGAGGAACTGTGTTCCCGGAACATAGGTGATCTTCGCATCGGGAAATTCAGCCTTCAGTCCCTCCATCACTGAAACAGTGTGCGTCGGGATGCCGTTGTAGTTGCCCAGCAGAACGCGTGTCTGATCGGCAAGAGGCCCAACGACAGCAATGTTGCGGACACCCGGCTTGAGAGGAAGTGTGCCGTCGTTCTTGAGCAGCACCATCGATTCATCCGCCAATTTGTGTGCGAAAGCACGGTGCTCCGGACTATTCAGTTCCTTCTCGCTGATATTCGAGTACGGGTCCATTGCAGGTGGGTCGAACATGCCCAACTTCATGCGTGCTGTGAAGAGCCGAACCAGGGCCGTATCCATCGCGCTCTGGCTCAGGTAGCCCTGCTGCACGGCCTCGATAAATGGCTTGTAGTCGTGGTCATCCTTCACCACGGAGAAGAAGTCTGCGCATTCGTTATCCATGCCGCGCTCGAGAGAGATGGCGGAAGACTTCGCCTGCGTCGGCCGATAATGATGGCCAGTAAAAATGTCCTGAACGGCGTCGCAGTCCGAAACCACATAGCCCTGGAAGCCCCACTTGCCGCGCAGAAGGTCCTGCAGCAGATACTGATTCGCGCAAGCAGGCTGCCCGTTAATCGCGTTGTAAGCGCACATGATGGAGCCCGCCTTGCCGTCCACGATCGCCGCCCGAAAGGCCGGCTGATAGGTGTCGACCTCGTCGTGCCTGCTGACGTCGACATCCGCAAAGTGTCGCGTAGGTTCCGGCCCGCTGTGCACGTCAAAGTGCTTGGGAGTGGAGATCACGCGATAGTATTTGGGATCATCGCCCTGCATGCCTGTCACATACGCCACGGCCATGTGTGCCGTGAGGAAGGGATCTTCGCCATAGGTTTCCTGCCCACGGCCCCAGCGAGGATCGCGGAAGATGTTGACGTTGGGAGCCCAGAAGTCGAGACCATGAAAGATCGCCGAATCTCCATGACGCAGCGCCTCAGCATGTACGACTCGACCTTCGGTGCCGACGTCCACGCCATCGCGTGGATCCCAGCTGGGTCGAAGGTCGCGCCGAGCCCGATCGGCTCCGGGAACTCCGTCGTTCCGTCCACCGCAACACCATGCAGCGCCTCGCTCCACCAGTCGTATGCGGTCACTTTGAGTCCGGGAATCGCGCGCGCCTGATTCACCAGCTGCGATGCCTTCTCCGCAAGCGTCATGCGGCCGACCAGATCCTTGGCGCGTACCTCAGCCGGCAAATTCGTATTCAGGTACTCCGGCGCACTCGCTGTCTGCGCGATCGCGCGCGGCGCGGGACCAGCAAAACTCAGCACTCCAGCACAGCAGACTAACAACCAGGTGATACGCGTTTGACGTGCCCTCATTCGTCCCTCCGGAAAGACAGATCATCATAGCCTCTTTCCGGATCGACACGCCATTGAAATCCATAACAAAAATCGATTTATGCGGACGACTCACAATGTTTCGCTCAAGCCATGTCCGAACGCAGCAGACCTTACTCGCGGCTCTCCATCTCGCGCGCCCTGAGTGCAGTGCCCAGGCCGCCCGGCCACCAGTTCCAATCGCCTGCAATTCGAAGCAGCGCAGGGCCGATCACAATTCGAACCAGCGTCGCGTCAATCAGCACGGCCGTCGCAAGCGTAAATCCGATCATCTTCACAACTAGAAAATTACCGAAGGTAAATGCAGCAAAGACCACGATCATGATGGCGGCGGCGCTCGTAATCAGGCCTGCTGTCCTGGCCATTCCCTCCGGGATGGCATCCATTTCACTCAGCCCACTCCTCCTTGCTTCGAGAACGCGGGCGACCAGGAACACCTCATAATCCATGCTCAGTCCGAAGACGATCGCAAAGGCGACGATGGGCACCAGGGGAAACACGCTCCCCGTTCCCTCGTGCACTCCCAGCAGTCTGATCCCGTGTCCGTCCTGAAAAACCAACACGAGCGCTCCGAAGGCTGCCGCGACCGACAACAGATTCAGACCGATCGCCTTTACTGCGACGAACAGCGACCGGAAGCCGTACAGAAGTGCCAGCAGCGTCCCTCCCACCACCAGCCACATAACCGGCACTACATGACGATCCACGATCGTCTGGTAATCAGCATTAAGTGCCGGAATGCCCCCAATTTCCAGCGTCGCTCCAGGCACACCGGTGAGAGCGGGGGCGCCTCTCTTCCTCAGCTCCCGAACCCAGTCAACTTGTTCGCGCAGGGACACGGAAGACGCAGGCAATACTTCGATCAGCGCCGCATGTCCGTCGCCGCTCAAAAACGTGCGCCGCGTCGTTCGAGACACATCGGTGAGCGAGGCGCGATTGCCCGCTGCAATCGTCGCGATAGAAATGACGCGGGCACACCGAGGGTCGCTCGCAATCTGCTTGCCCATGCGATCCACGGCATTCCAGCCTGCGTCCGTTTGCGCAATGGAATCCGAGGGCAGCTCGACAATGATTCGCATCGCATAAACCACCCCCGCCCGATCCATCCCTTCCAGCGTGTGCAGCGCTTGGACCGATTCCGCAGACTCCGGCAGCCAATCGCCTTTAGGAACGCTCGTATCCAGCCGCCTCGCCTGCCACGCCAGCAGAAGCAACGGAGCTCCAGCCAACAGCAGAGCAAGCCACGGATGCGCGACGATCACCCTTCCCCATCTCCTCCACCGATTTCCGGTATGAGCAGCTCGCTCCGCATCGAGCTTCGGAGTAAATGGCATCCGGCCAGCATCAATCCGCGGCCCGAGCAACGCGAGCACTGCCGGGACGAGAGTGTTCGTCAGCAACACGCTGATTGCCGCGACGAGAAATCCCGCGACTCCAATGGAACGGATTTCGCTGATTGGAACAGTTAGCAGCGCAAGAAATCCTATCGCCACCGTCGACGCTGAAATCAGCAGTGTCCGACCAGCCTGCCGTGCGGCCATGACCGAAGCTTCCGACCCGGTGTGCCCCGCGGAGATCGCTTCCCGAAACCGGCTGACCATCAGCAGCGCATAGTCGATCCCCAAACCCAGACCCAGCATCGTGGCCAGATTCTGAACCAGGATCGACAGGTGGAAATGCTCGGCCAGCAACCCGGTGATTGCCAGCGTGACAGCGATGGCAAGTTGCCCGACAGCCAATGGAATGACCGCGGCAACCAGGCTTCCGAAAGCCACCAGCAGAAGTGCGAGTGTCGCGGGGATCACCAGACTTTCGGCATGTCGCACATCATCGGCGCTCGCTTTGCGAATGTCGAAGTTAAGAGGAAGCTCACCGGTAAGTTCGAGCTTCACGGCAGGGTAGCGGCCCCGCAACTGATCGGCGAGAGAGGTCGCCCGCTGGTGAAGCTGAGGAACGAGCGATTCCACTGGACTGCCGGTCGACTCCAGTCCCACGAGAACAAACGTTCCGCCCCCCTTACCCATAAATATTGGATCGCGCAGATCAAGATAGGAGACGACTCCCGACACGCCCTGCTCGTCTCTCAGCCCCGCCACAATGGTGCCTAACGCCTGCGAACCTTCAGCTGAATCCGCTCGCGGCAGTCCCTGGATCAGGACGACAACCTGGTCGACGAATGGAGAATGAAAACGGCTCGCCAACTCATGCCGAACCGTCTCAGCCTGGCTGCCTTCGACACGTGTCGCCGTCTCCATATGCCGCTCGGCATGGAAGGAGTATGGAAGGAGTGCGACAACGGCGGTAAGGACCAACGCGGCCACCCAGAATCGGCGCAGATACATGAGTCTCATCATGTCACACCGAATAGTCGCCAGATAAGTGTCCTTCCATTCTTTCCCTGCATCAAAAAATGGGAGGAGCCAAAACAGAAGCGCTAAGCCGATCCTGGACGGCTCTCTCAATCCGCTAAAATTGGTTCCGTCGGATCAGGAGGAACAATTCTCAAATTCGCGTTGCTCGCATTGCTTGTCGTCATTCAACCGGGAGCCGCAGACCCTCGTATCGGCTCCTGGACGCTCATCTCCGCGCAGTCCAGCCTCAACCCTCCCAACACCCTCTCCATCACCCCTCTTCACGATGCCGTGCACGTAGTGATGGCAGGCGAAACCTATCTCGACTTCACCGCCAAATCGGACGGGCACGACACGCCTGTCCCAGGGAATCCGGCGTTCAATCAGGTCGAACTGCACAGAATTGATAGGAAGCAGTCGTTAGTGAAGGAGATGAAGGACGGCGCTCTCATCGCAACAGTTCGAGAGAAACTTTCCACTAGCGGGAACGAGCTGACCATCGCGACGACGAGTAGTGGCCACCCTGACGAGATCACCGTGTGGACGCGGACCAGAGGAGCAAAGGTCGCTCGCGACCCAATTGCAGGCCAGTGGACCGAGGACCTCAGCAAAACTCTCTTACGTCAGGGCCTCCTTCTCAAGATCCAGCCCGACAGAAACGGTGGAGTTCGATTTTCTGGTGACTTCAGCTACACCGCCCGTTTCGACGGCAAGCCATACAACCTCCAAAACTCCCGCAACGACACCGTAACCCTTCAGCTCGTCGATCCTCACACGGTAGATTCGATCTACCGCCGAGACGATCAAGTGACGCAAAAGGACCGCGCAGTCGTTTCCCCTGATGGCCAAACCATGACCATCACCACGACCGCCGCGTTGGAAAACGGACAGCACTTAACCGAGAAGCTGGCATTCAAAAAGCAGTAGTGGCGTCCGTGAAAGCAAGAGGTTCAGCAGGCGGCGACGCAGGTGCGATCTCTCGTGCCGCTACCGAAATGATTCCTTTGCGGTACATGAATTTCAGAATGCCGCCGACCGTATCCTCGAGCGATGGATCAGGGACGCCCCACGCAGACGCATCGCGAGCCTCCTGATAAGTTGAACTCTCATAGCGCTTGAATTCCATCGCGGAGATGTTATCCACCGACCCCACCAGAAAGTCCAGCAGAGGAAACAGCAGAT
The DNA here is from genome assembly GCA_036510715.1 of Acidobacteriaceae bacterium. Lineage (GTDB taxonomy): Bacteria > Acidobacteriota > Terriglobia > Terriglobales > Acidobacteriaceae > Granulicella. The sequence goes on along the minus strand of DATCDL010000469.1, from coordinate 15,178 downwards.
CCTCCTTCCGGCATCTCCGAATCAACTCGGGAACAAAGTCCGAAATGCTGAAGATTTCAAACTGCCGCCCCGTCGACTTCGTAATCAGTCCCGTGATATCCAGCATGTTCGCGTAATCGTCCCGCACCACGTGGTACGTCTTGTTCGCCGTGCCCGGTGTGCTGGAGATCGCGACGATATTGTTCGCCATAATGTCCGCGGGAACGAAACTCACTTGGTTCAAAGCGTCTACTCCGATGCCGTGATTCACCATGAACGCCACCAGGCGAACCGCGATATCGAAGTTGTTCCCTCCGCCCGTAACGGACGGACTGACGAGAGCGGGCCGGAAGATCCGCGTCGAAAGCCCCTTGCTCCGCGCATCGGCAACCACTTGTTCTGCAACCCATTTGGACTGGCTGTATCCGAAATCCAGAAGCTCCATGTCCCTGTTGAAGTCAGTCTCATACAGAACACTTTTCACAGCCCAGCCAAACACGAACGTAGTCGAAACGTAATTGAATTCCTTCGGCCGTCCTTCAAACGCCAGTCGCAAAACCTCGTTGGTCCCCAGCACGTTCGCGTCACGCATCCGGTCATAATTGAAGAGGTAGTTCACGGTAGCGCCGTTATGAAAAACCGTGTCCATCTCCGTGGCGAGGAAGTCCCAGACGTCCTGTGTCAGTCCCAGCTTTGGCTGCCCGAGATCACCGCATATCGGCAATACCCGATCCGCAAACATCTCCATCAATCCTGCGGGACACGGCCCCATCGATTCCATCGCCGCTCTCAGTCTTTGCTTTCCCTGTTCGTCGTCGGAAGCCCGGACGAGAACATGAATCTTCGCCTGCGTCTGTTCCAGCAGGCTCTTGATGAGGAACGGTCCAATGAAACCAGTGCCCCCCGTGAGCAGCACCTGATTCATGACCGGTATCTCGGGCAAGGATGCAGGCACCGGAGGATCGAAGATGAGCTTGCTGTCCTCGCTCATCATCTGTTTCTCCGCTGCGTGCTGCTCCTCCCGAAAAGCCGCCAGCGAAGCCCGCAACTCCACAATCGCTTCTTCAGGGGCACTCTCCAAATGCTCCGCCAGTCGAAACAGATCGGCGACGCTGACACGCTGGATGACGCCGATGTCGACCTGCCTCGCGAGCAGTTCAGCACCTTTATCTTTCAATAGCTCCTTCAACTCATGCATGAACACCACGAGATCCAGCGAATCCAGCCCGGCTTCTACCAGGTTGTACGATTCCATGCCGGTCAGGTTGTACCGTGTCTTCAATTCATCGAAAGACGACTGCATCCCGGAAACAGACTCGGAGCATCCAGCATCCTTCTCCCGCGAAAATTCAGACAGAACCGTGAACTGACCCTCCACCCACATGTGCTTCGTCTTATGGCGCATGATCTTACCCGAACTCGTTCGAGGGATCGCCCGAGGCGCTATGAACGAGATCAACGCCACTTCCACATTCAGGTAGCTCCGCACCGCGGCTGCAATCTTTCGCGCATCCGGAAGAGCACTGGGATTCTTCACTTCGGCCACGATGGCCAGCGCCGGCTCGCTGTCTTCGTGGATCTGGAACGCTGCCACGCAGTTGTGCCGAATCAGGCCGGACGCTCTCTCCACAACGTTCTCTATATCCTGCGGATAATAATTTTGCCCGCGCAGAATAATCATGTCCTTGATGCGGCCGCACACGAACAATTCCCCGTCGTGCAGGAACCCCATGTCGCCTGTCCGCAAGTAGCCATCGTCATACGGGCTATCATCCACGAGCCGCGCACGAAACTGCTTCAGAGTCAGTTCCGGGTTATTCCAGTAGCCAAGACACTTGCCGCTTCCAGCAATCCAGATCTCACCGATCTGGCCCGGCTTCAGGGCGACGTGCTGCTCCGGGTCCACGATCTTCACGTCGATACCCGCGAGCGGAGTTCCGCAACTGACAATCTGCGCCGATGCGTCGATCTCCGAAACCTCGGTTGTCATGCGTGCCTTCCCCAGCGCGAGCGCACGCTTGTTCACGGAAACAATCTTTCGGCCGCCAAGTGAAACCGCAAGCGTATTCTCAGCCAGACCGAAGGCGGCGTAAAAGCTCTCCGACTTCAATCCGTAAGCCTGAAACGTCTCCAGAAACCGTGTGAAGGTATCCGCCTTTACAGGTTCTGCGGCGCACATCAACACCCGGAGCGAGCTCAGGTCGCAGCCTTCCAGGCTCTCCTTGGATAGCCTCCCCGCCCGCAGACAATAGTCGTAAGCGAAGTTGGGAGCAGCCGTCGCGGTAGCCTTATACGTTGTAATCGTGTCGAACCATAGAATCGGCCTCTGAATGAAGTCCACGGAAGCGAAGCCGTACGTCGTACCGCCTCTCAATGCAGGATAGAGATAGCAGCCAATCAATCCCATATCGTGATACTGCGGAAGCCACGAGACAACGACCGGATTGGGATGATCGATGACGAGCGGACAGGTGTCCAGAATGTTCTCATGCGTCACCATCACGCCCTTGGGCTCCGTCGTCGACCCCGACGTGTACTGGAGAAACAAAATTTTCGAAACATGGTCAAACTTTTCGCCTGAAATCGTACCCACAAACTCTTCCGTGACGATCCACGGCAGACTGGAGATATAGTCGACATCTACCCCGGACGCCGAGACTCCGCTTCGAGTGAGGTTTGTCTTCAGAGAGGCGTGGTAGTCTCCGCTCGTTAGAATCCCTGCCGCCTGGCAATCCTTGGCGATGTAGACCATTTTGTACAGGGCGCTCTGGAAGCCGCGAGAGCTTGGGGGATAGACCGGGACGGGGATCAATCCGGCCCGCACGCATCCAAAAAACGCACAGATCATCTCGAGCCCAGGCGGGTAGGCAAGGAGAAGCCGGTCCTCCGCCGCGAATCGACCATCCTTCAGCAAGCGTCCAGCGATTGCCTTCGTCCGCTCGATAAACGAAGCATAGGAATAGCTCTCGAGCGGGTTGCCGTTCAGGTCAAGATATGAATACAGGAGTTTGTGCGGTTGCTCATCCCCCAGCTTATCGAGTTGTTCCAGAATCGACGCCATAATAATTCAGCGATACCTCCGAGATTGACGAGGAAAACTCAGTGCGCACGAAACGCGAAATGTCTTGACGCGTGTTGTTTTGACGTGGCGAAATGCCACTGAGTTTCGGAGTCAGTCGCTACCCCGCGGGACGACGTAAAGAACAAAGAAATAACCCGGAATATCCACGTATCCCGATAGAGGTCGAACGTCCGAAGCGAGCCGGCCAAACGGAGCCGGGATGGGAGACGCCCCCTTTCAAATCTCCGTCGCTCGATACAGTTCATCGGGCTATAGTAGCAGAGCCAGCAAGCAATGCGACCGTTATCCCTTCCGCCCTCCAGGAGCCCACGCGATCTCTCCCGGGGTCGAATTTATCTTGATTCTCACTGAGTCGTCGCGCTACCATCAGGAGGTATCGCTGCTGGCGGCCGGGCAACAGACCCGCTCCTGGCCTGTGCCATCGATGCTGCCAACCGGCATGCGCCAGGAAGGCTTTACCTGTTTTGCGGAGGCGCCGGTGATGTCCGAGACGGAAGCGGTGATCACGCTACAACCGGACGTGGAGGATCTTGTCCCCTCTGAGGCAGCCCTGCGGCAGCCCGTTGCCGACGCGGCAACTGCGTCTTCCTTCCCCAAAGTCTTACGCCGCCGTCTAGACAGGTTCTTTGCCGAACAGAACATCTCTCCCAAAGCGGACCGCAGCATGTGGGTCAAGATCGCCGCTGGTCTGGCCGTACTGGCAGGTAGTTGGATTGCCATCTACGCGTTCAAGCCCGATGCCTGGAAGTTCGTCGCCCTCTACGTTCTAGGCGGTCTAGCCCAGACTTTTCTCCTGCTCAACATCGCCCACGACAGCAATCACAACGCCATCTCCTCCGTCCCGTCCATCAACAAAAACCTGAACTATGTCTTCGACCTCTGCGGAATTAACTCCTACATGTGGCGCATCCTCCATCACCGTGGCCACCACTCCTGCATCAATCTCCATGGCGAAGACGACGCGCTCACCGGCCGCGGCATCTTTCGCTTTACCCCCCACGAACCCCGTGCGAGCTGGCACCGCTTCCAGCACATCTACGCCCTGTTCTTCTACGCAATGTTCTCTCTCGACTATGTCTTCGTCAGGGACTTTGAGTGCTTTTTCTTCCCCACCCACGACTACCTCAAACGCACGAAGCACCCCGCGCGAGAAGTCGCCGTCCTCTTTGCCGGGAAGGCCTTCTACTTCACCTACATGCTCGTTTTGCCGGTGATGCTGCTGGGGAAGCCGATCCTGCTGGTAGCCGGAGCCTTCCTTCTCGTCCACTTGATTGTCGGTTTATCCGTGTCGCTGGTCTTCCAGACAACGCACACGATCGACACCACCTACTTTCCCTCCAGCCGCAGCGAATTCGACAACGGCGTCTATCACATCTTCGCAACAACGGCCGACTATGCGACCGGCAATCCCGTCGTAGGTTGGCTCGCCGGCGGCCTCAACCATCACATCGCGCATCATCTCTGCCCGTACGTCTGCCACACCCACTACGCTCCGCTCACTCGGATTGTGCAGCAGACCGCCGCAGAGTTTGGCATTCCCTATCGCCAGCATCCGACCATGACCCGCGCCATCTGGCACCACCTCATACTTTTGAAGCAGCTTGGGAATCAATCTTCGCTTTGAGTGTTAGTCTTTTACCGATCACCAACCTGCTGCTTCCGGAAAAGCCCATGAGATTTCAGACGATTCTTCCCATACATCTGTGCAGCGAGGTGTGACGTTGCCCCCATCGATACCCGCTGTTTCCCGATCTCGCTCCTTTGCGGATTCGCGAGCCATGGCCGCCAATCCCGTCCAGGTCCTGTCGAAGTACAACGCGCTCCTCGGCGACACATTCCGCTTCTATTTAGGCGGCATCAAAGAGGCCATCGTCACCATCGATCCCGCCGTCATACAGCACGTATTGAAAACCAACGCCGACAACTACAAGAAGTCCGATATCCAGGTAAAGCGGATGGGCCACTTCCTCGGCAAAGGTCTTCTCACCACCCACGGAGAGGCGTGGCGCACCCAACGGCGTCTCATCCAGAAGGGCTTCGACCGAAAGCAACTCGAGGCCCTCTCCGCCATCATGCAGGACTCCCTCGCCGAGTCACTGCGGGATTTCGACAAACAAGTCCATCTCGGCCCCGTCGACATCTACCCGCGGCTGATGAAAATGACCTTCGCCATGGTCGCCCGATCGCTCTTTGGTGCGGAACTGAAGGACGAAGACATCGACCTCATCAGCCACACCATCTGCACCATTCAGGAATTCATCGTTCGTCAAACCCTTCAGCCTTATCTCAATCCCTGGTTTGAAGTCTCAGGAGAACTCCGCAAACACGAAGAGATGCGAGTCCACGCGGACAGCATTCTGATGGAGTACATCAAGACGCGCCGCCAACAGCCCCCCGGCAACGACCTCCTGCAAACCTTGATGGATGCCCGCTACAGCGACGGCGAAGGCATGACCGATGAGCTGGTCTTGAGCGAGAGCATGCAACTCCTTGTTGCCGGCCATGAAACGTCCTCAAATGCTCTCTCGTGGCTGCTCTATCTTCTAAGCTCGCGTCCGTCCTGTCTCGAACGCGTCCGGCAGGAGTTCCATTCCGTGCTCGGCGATGCTCCTCTGACTTTCAACGACGTCCCAAAATTCGAGTTCACCACCCAGGTCATTCAGGAAGCGCTGCGCCTCTACCCTCCCTTCTGGATGATCGACCGCATGGCTATCGCCGACGACACCATCGGGAATATCACGATCCCCCGCGGGTCGACGGTCATTGTCTATGTCTACGGAGCGCACCACGCCCCACGCTACTGGGAAAATCCCCACAACTTCGACCCGGAGCGTTTCACTAAAGCGAACGAGAAGCTCCACGCGCCCTTCACTTATCTCCCCTTCGGAGGCGGCCCGCGCGGCTGCATCGGCGGCAACTATGCCATGCTGCAGATCCTGATGATTCTCAGTGAGCTGCTTCGAGACTACGATTTCCATCTGACCCCAGGCCAGAAGATCGAAGCGCAACCGCTCGTCATCCTGCGGCCGCGCCACGGAATCCGCATGAGTTTCACCGCGGCAACGGTACTCGATCCGCATCTCGGCCAGACGCCATCCAGTCCGATCTCAGCCTGAGTTCATTGGGAAATCGCCACAGTTCACCGGTCTACACAAATCACCCGCTTGCTCAGGGCGCCTCCAGCAAGTAGCCAATCGCAACTTCAGCAAGTCTTCAGAACCCGCGGAAAACCAGCGCATCATACAAGCCAACTTCCGCTTGAACCGCGATAAACTCCCCTGCATCGACTTTCGTTTGCACCAACAATTAACCTGCCACCCTCAACCCTGCTCCATCGGCCGGGCTTTTGCGTTGCTGCTCGGACACCTTCACTTCCGGCACAGTTTGCACCGGTAAATATTCCTTCAACGACCTCGTGACCCGCCTCGTCTGCCGCCAGAGAGGTCCTTACTCCGGATCGCGAGTCCTTCGTCAGTACCTCCATCGGTAACCGCCCAGTGAGAGCTACAATAGTGGCAAACACTGGATAAGAGGTCTGCGTGACGAAGCAGGGCGGAGTGTTCAACGGGATGCGACGCGTCGATCTGGCATACGCACAAGTGGCGTCAAGCGAGGTCGCGCGCGATATGAATCGCGATGTCGTGCTCGAGTTGATTCGTGCGCGTCAGCCAGTCTCGCGGGCTGACCTTGCGCGGCTTTCTGGCCTGCAGCGGAGCACCGTGTCCGAGATCGTTGAGGACCTCCTGCGAGAGGAGTGGGTCCGCGAAGGCTTAGTGGCAAAACGACCTCGCGGCCGCCGCCCAACCATGCTCGGCCTCAATGAGGACCTGGTGATCCTGGTTGCGGATGTACACCCCCGGCAGGCGATTGTTGCGGTAGTGGATCTTAACGGCCACTTTCTTTCGCGCGATGTAGTCACCATCGTCGCTGACCCACAGCGCGCGATCGATAATATCGCCAACTCGATGCTTCGCATGCGAGAAAAGCATCCCGGCAAATCGTTTGAAGGCATCGGGATCAGCCTTCCGGGAAGAGTCGATCCAGACACCCAGCGCCTCATCTTCGCACCCAATCTAAAGTGGTCCAACTTCGATATTCGCGGGTCCCTCGAAAAGTCCCTGGGACTCAATGTCGAAATGGATAACGCTGCGAATGCGTGGCTGTTGTCCGAGATGTGGTTTGGCAAGATGGACGGCGTCCGTAACGCAGTCCTGGTGACTATCTCGGAAGGCGTCGGTACCGGCATCATCGCGAACGGCAAGCCTGTCTCCGGAATGCATGGAATGGCAGGAGAATTCGGGCATTTGGTGATCGATCCATCCGGCCCGCAATGTGCCTGCGGAGCGCATGGATGCTGGGAGACATTCGCTTCTTCAAACGCCGCTCTCCGTTTTTTTGCGGCCCGCAAGAAAGGTCATGCAGCCATCGGCATCGCCGACCTCCACGCTCTCGCAGAAGAAGGCGACAAGCACGCTATCGCCGCGCTCATGGAGCAGGCAAATCACATTGGCCGCGGTCTCCGCCTCGTTACCGCGGCACTCTCACCCGAAGTGATCTTCATCGCGGGAGACATCACCGTCGTCTGGCACCTCGTCGGATCTGCGATTGAAGCGGCAATGAAGTCCTCCTTACTCTCAAGCCCTGCGCCTCGTTTGGTGCCTTCGGAGGAGGGCGGTCTGGCGCGCCTGCGAGGAGCCTCTGCACTCGTCCTCCAGCGCCACTCCGGCAAACGACGTTCGCGCGATCTCCCCACAAGCGAACCCAAGTCAATGCACGCAAAGAAGGCAGCGAAGTAGTCTTCCTACCAGTTGTGCAACGTCCCGTCCTCAAGACGGCACACCGGAAGATACGCTCGCTTATAAGGATGCTTGGCAGCGAGGCCTTCATCGATATCAACCCCATGCCCCGGCGTCTCCCCCGGATGCATCATGCCATCCGTCAGGCTATACGCGTGCGGAAAGACTTCATCCGTCAGCGCGGTGTGCGGCATGTGTTCCTGGATACCGAAGTTCGGAATGCTGAGATCAAAATGCAATGCTGCGCCCATGCAAACCGGCGATAGATCCGTGGCACCATGACACCCCGTCTTCACTCCATACAGATCCGCGAAGCTGGCGATACGCCGCATGTGGGTAATGCCTCCGGCATGGACAACCGAAGTGCGAATGTAGTCGATCAGCTGCTCACTGATAAGACGCTGGCAGTCAAGAATTGAATTAAACACTTCGCCTACAGCCAGCGGCGCCGTCGTATGCTGACGAATACGTCGAAACGATTCCTGATTCTCTGCAGGCGTCAAATCCTCCAGCCAGAAAGGCTGAAACTCCTCCAGGCTCTTCCCTAAACCAGCCGCCTCGATCGGTGTCATGCGGTGATGTCCATCATGCAGCAGCGCAAGATCGAAGCCGAACTTCGAGCGCACCGCATCCATCATCTTCGGCACGAAGCGCAGATACTTCGCCGTATCCCAAACCTGTTCGCGAGGCAGATCGCCATCCGCCGGCTCATAAGGTTTCTCCCCATGCGGAACTCCATACGCATCCGCCACACCAGGGACAGCAGCCTGCACCCGAATCGCCCTGTACCCGAGTTCGCGATGCCTCGCCACGGACTCCAGCAGATCGCTGATCTCATGTCCATTCGCGTGCGCATACACCATGACGCCGTCACGGCAACGCCCCCCGAGCAATTGATACAGCGGCATCCCCGCGCGCTTGGCCTTGATGTCCCACAGCGCCACGTCGACCGCAGCGATCGCGCACATCGTCACCGGCCCTCGCCGCCAATACGCTCCGCGATACAGGTACTGCCAGGTATCCTCAATGCGATCGGCGTCGCGACCGATCAGGCACGGCACGACATGCTCCTGCAGGTACGCAACAACCGCCATTTCACGCCCGTTCAGCGTGCCATCGCCGATACCATAAACACCATCTGCCGTTGTAATTTTAAGCGTTACGAAGTTCCGCCCAGGACAGGTGACGATGACCTTGGCGTCGATGATCTTTGTATCCATCTTGATCCTCAGCGATCTGCATTTTTGATGACAGCCGAATGAACTGCACTCGGCACAATACTCACATAATCGAGCGGTGCCGGCTCCGGCCCATCGGGCCATCCGTTTACCCGCACCACATCCCCGTGGTGGATCGCCACATGATCCAGCGTGATCCGAGTGGACGTGCTGCCATTCATCTTGTCGCTGGGCAACGTGTCGTCGGCGATCCATTGCTCGACGTCATTGCCCGCAACTGAAAGTGAAAACCGTGAATGCCCATGCAGCAAATCGAAGTACTGCACCGTAATGTCATACCATCCATCGGGCTTGTCCCACGTGGTCTGGACAGAGCACTCCTGCCCATCGCAGACCACAGCCTTTCCACCCGACGCCGTCTCCCACGGCGTCACATCGACTGCTTTATAGCCATCGAGCTGCATCGACTCCGCTTCAATCCGCCCAGGGTAATGACCCACGCGCCCCAGCGCATCCGGGATGCCAGACATCTTCGTGAACCATTCTGTAACCGCATCGCCCCATACAATCGCATGCCCGGCCTGAAACTTCAGCCGCTTCCGCATCTCGTCGTACGTCGCGTCAGGAATCTTGCCGCGCAGCGCCTCCCACGCGGGAACCTGCGCAGCAGCGGCCTGCGCGCCCCGGTAGTGCGTGTTATCGATGTACTGCATCACCGTCAACCCGGAGTGCAAACGATACGTATAAGGCACATGATGCATGAACAGCAGAAGCGCATCCGGGCACGTCGCCAGCGATTCATACTTAGCAGCCAGTGGCGCAGGATATTGACCAATGAAGCCCGTACCCGTAGCGACAGTCCGGTCCATCCCGACGCCGTCGTGGTCCGCACGAATCCACTGCCCCCACCCATTTCGCTCCGCGGATTCGATCCCCGGACCAAAGTGAGCCCCAAGGGTGTCGGTAAGCGTGCCAACGCCGAGGGGCCCCGTGTAGCTCTCGTAGATGTGCCACGAGTCGAGTTCCAATTTGTTAATCGTCGCTCGAACTTCCGGATCGTTGCCGAAGCTCAGACGAGTCCATTCATCGCTGATCGCCGCCGCACCCAAATTCGCATCCCACGCCAGCCGTCCGAAGCCATAAAGATTAGCCAGCGCCAGCGGGCTGCCCAGCCAGCCATCAGTCCCCACATTTGAAACGCCGACGAAGCCGCCTGCCGTGTGCTGTTGTGTAGCCACGGCTCGGCCGCTCACAATGTCCTTAACCGGCAACGGAGCGGCCGCAGTAGACGCGCGCATATCCGTGTCGAGCGACAGCTTCCACATCGGCACCAGGTACACCAGGTGACGCTGCTGCCCCGTGTACTCCTGCGTGATCTGCAACTCGATCGCTTCGTTCGTCTTCGGCAAGCCGGCGAAGAGCGGACTCACCGGCTCGCGAACCTGAAAATCAATCGGGCCATACTTTATCTGCACGATCACGTTGTCGTCGAACTTGCCGTCAAGAGCATGGAAATTATCATAGCCAGCGCGCGCACGATCCGCCTTCATGTCATGCCAGTCGAGGTGATTGTTGTAGACGAAGCCGCGATACAGCACGACGCCACCATGCGCCTTCAGGGCGCGCGCCACAACATTCGCAGCATCCGCCGGGCTCCGGCCATACTGCGAAGGCCCAACTCTCCCCTCGGAGTCGGCCTTGATCACGACACCGCCGAAGTCCGGAATGTCGGAGTAGATTTCATCAACCTTCGCCTTCCACCAGGCTGCCACCTGCGGATCGAGCGGGTCGAAGGTCTTCAGGCCCCCAATCACCTGCGGACTGCTCATGTCCACCGACAGAGAGAGCCGCACGCCATACGGCCGAAAGACGTCAGCAATACGAGCGATATCCTTCAGGTTTTCCGGCCTGAGCAAACCAATGTCGGCATTGACATTATTGATGGTGCAACCATCGATTCCCACCGAGCTCAGCAGCCGCGCATAAGCAGCCGCGCGAGACAAATCAGCCCGCACCCTGCCGCCTTCAAAGAAGATGGATGGCCCGGCATAGCCACGCTCGATCGTGCCGTTGGGATTGTCCCATTCGTTCGTCCACCGAACCGAAGCCCACGGCCTCGAAGTCTCATCAAGCGCAGTGAGCGAATGTTGTTCGGCGATAAGACGCAGCAGCGCAAAGGATCCATACAACACCCCACGCGCATCGCCACCTTCCACGACCACACGACTGTCCGCCCGATACAGTCTGTACGCATCCGGCCCGAGGCGCTTCTCCTCCCTTACGGGACGGCGCCACGCCTCAATCTCCGCCTGCGTCCCGATCACCACCATGCGACCGGCACCAGCATCCGCGACGCTGACCACCCGCGGCTCATGCTGCAACATGTCTCGCCACCCCAGCGCCAACTCATGCGTCGCTGACTGCTCGAGCACGTCGCTCCCGAGCCTCACGATCGTATCTGGAACGCCTCCGGGAAAGACCTCCGCAGCACGAACAGGCCGGTACGCAAGCCACGCCGGTTCGCCCCCACCCAGTGGAGTTTGCGCCACCCCCAGATGTCCTGCTACCAAAGGAAATAGCATGGCCACACAGACGACCGAAGGCCACGCCACGCCACGTCCGGATAATCTCACCGCGGCAACTCTTCACTTCCGTGAATACGGAACGATGCCTTCACCGAGTGATCGTCGCTCGGCTGCTCGCCGCCCAGATGCAGCGTGTAATCCCCCGGATCAACGGCGCGCGAGCCATCCCCATGGACAGTACTCAAAGACCGCGCTGCCACCACGAACCGAATGTGCTGCTTTGCATGTGGCGCGAGCGTTGTGCGCTGAAACCCCACCAACGCTAGCTGCGGCGATGTCGGCGCAGCCGGTGGCGTCAGATAGAGCTCGCTTACCACATCGCCCGCCCGTGCACCGGTGTTCTCCACATCGGCCTCCACGGTCAGCGGCTCGCCGGCCTTAAGCGAAGTATCCGAAAGCTTCAGATTCGTCCACGCGAACGTCGAGTAGCTAAGGCCATAGCCGAAACCCCAGAGCGGCGTTCCATGAAAGTAGCGATACGTGCGATTGGTCATCGAGTAATCATCAAACGGAGGAAGGTCCTTCGTGCTCGCATAAAACGTGACAGGCAAGCGCCCCCCAGGATTGATCTCTCCCGTCAGCACCTTCGCGATAGCCGTTCCACCTTCCTCGCCCGGATACCATGCTTCAACGATGGCATTCGCGTGTTGCTTCGCCCAGTCCACCGCCAGCGCGCTGCCATTCAACAGCACCACAACCAGCGGCTTGCCCGTCGCTCCAAGCGCCTCCAGCATCTTCTCCTGCGCGGCCGGCAGTTCAATGCTGGTACGGTCGCCGCCGTCGAATCCTTCGACGTGCACCGGCATCTCCTCCCCTTCCAACTCAGGCGAGAGCCCAACGAATGCCACCACCACATCCGCCTGCTTTGCAACTCGCACTGCAGCCTCTCGCTCGGCATCGATTGCAGGCATCCAGTTCAGCGTGATGCCTGCACCGAAGAGCCTTGCCTGGTGTGTGTATTCGATGCGAATCGCATGAGGTTTCGCATCTGCAAAGTGCAGCGTGAAAGGCTTCAAACCGCTTGAACGATGTTCGCTGGCAGCGGTCGGTTGATCGCTCACCGGCTTGCCATCGAAGAAAAGCTTTACCCCTTCCGCGTCACCGCACGGATAGCAATGTGCAAGGGTAAAGCTGAACGTGTAATCGCCGGCCACAGGCACCTGAATCGTCCCCGTCCAGCGCACGCCAAAATGCTCAGCGTCGATCGTCTTGTACGGCGTAGCAGCGTTCCAGTCAAACTCCACCTGCTGATCCACCCGCGTCATCGCTGGCGTTCCATGAAAGTCCACGTTGTCGAAGTACTCGCCCTTCAGCCCAAACCGCGCATCTCTCGCCGCGGGATGCAGTGCCGTCCGTGGAACTGGCAGAGGCAACTCGCTCACGTACGGCGAGCCCTGGGCATACTTCACGTTCGCCGCACCAAACATCGCCTCCATGCCGCCAAGCGGCAGCACGGGATGCGAAGGCACAGCGTTGTAGTTGCCTTCAATCGCGCTCAAACTCGCAGCGTTCGGCCCAACCACGGCAATCGTCATCGTCTTCTTCAACGGCAGCACGCCATCATTCTTCAGCAGCACAATCGACTTACCCGCGGCCTCGAGCGCAAGCTCCCGATGCGCCGTTGAATCATCTTCCGAAAACGGAATCTGCGCGAACTTCACCTTTGCCGAATCATCGAAGAGGCCAAGTTCAAACCGCGCCGTAAACAGCCGCTCAACGGAACGATCAATTTCCTTCTCCGAAATCAAACCATCCTGCACCGCCTTGACGAGGACGGCATACTCGTCGCCGCAACTCGTATCGGTCCCGGCCTTGACGCTCACAACCGCCGCATGCTCAAGATCCGGCGCATACTTGTGGCCGACAGCCACGTCGGTGATCGCCGCACAATCCGAAGTCACGTAGCCGTTGAAGCCCCAGTCCTTGCGCAGAATCGTCTGCAGCAGCGTGCTGTTCGCGCACGCCGGCTCCCCATCAATCGAGTTATACGCGCACATCACGCTGCCTGCCTTAGCCTCGGTCACGGTAGCGCGAAATGCGGGAAGATACGTGTCTTCGAGATCGTGTGGAGACGGATCGACATTGGCCGTATGCCGCGTGCTCTCCGGCCCCGAGTGCACCGCATAATGCTTCGGCGTCGCAATCGTCTTGTAATAGTTCGGGGCATTTCCCTGCAAGCCCTCAACAAACGTGACACCGAGGCGGCTGGTCAGAAACGGATCTTCGCCATACGTTTCCTGACCGCGTCCCCAGCGAGGGTCACGGAAGATATTAATGTTGGGAGACCAGATATCAAGTCCAAAATAAATGCTGCGGATGCCCTTGCGCAGCGCTTCGCTATTTTTCGCGCGAGCCTCCGTGCTGATCGTCGTCGCCACCTCACGCATCAACGGCACATCCCAGGTTGCCGCCAGACCAATCGCCTGCGGGAACACCGTCGCATAGCCGGACCGCGCAATGCCGTGCAGTCCCTCACTCCACCAGTCGTACTCAGGCACTCCCAAACGCGGTATAGCCACTGCATGATTCTGCATTTGAGAAACCTTTTCCTCCAGCTTCATCTTGCCCACCAATTCAGACACGCGCCGCGCCGTCTCGGCTGTAGGAATATGTGCCGGGGCTTGCGCTACGAGGGTCGCCGTGACCAGGAGAGCCGCACCAAAAATAGACGTCCGTCTTGGATCAAAGAGTCGCCGAACAACAACTACTGGAGTCTTTGCACGCATCATCATGGGGCATCGCCTTAGTCAGGATTCCGAAGAAGTCCAATTTATAGTGGGGACGCAAACTAAAGCAAATCAATGCGCGCCACGGCTCAGCCGGCATCCTGCGTGCTCCCGACCTCTTACCTTTGTCGTTCCAACTAATTCGCAACCCGTCCACCGGTCCGCAGTGATACCGTAGGGGACAAAGGGAGAACGATGGACAAGGCAGCGGTGTTGAATTCCTTGCAGGAGACAGGACTGGTTCCCGTCCTGCGCGCTGAATCAGTCGAGAAGGCCATGGCCCTCGCAACAGCCGTTGCCGCAGGCGGAGTGAAGGTCCTCGAGGTCACCATGACCGTGCCCGGAGCCCTGCAGGTCATCCGCCGCCTGGTCGCCGAGCGCCCCGACATCCTCATCGGCGCCGGCACCGTCCTCGACCCCGAGACCGCCCGCGCCTGCATCCTCGAAGGCGCACAGTTCGTCGTCAGCCCCGCACTCAATCTCCACACCATCGAGCTCTGCCACCGCTACTCCATCGCAGTCCTTCCCGGAGCCCTCACTCCTACCGAAGTCCTCACCGCATGGCAGGCCGGAGCCGACATCGTCAAGGTCTTTCCCGCCGGCGCCATGGGAGGAGCCAGCTATCTGGCCTCGCTCAAGGGCCCCTTCCCGCAGATCAAAATGATCCCCACCGGAGGCGTCTCGCTGGCCACCGCAGCAGCCTTCCTGCACGCCGGAGCGTTCGCCCTCGGCGTCGGCTCCGACCTCGTCGACCCCAAAGCCATGGCTGCTGGGCAGCCGGAAATCGTCACCGAAAACGCTCGCAAATATCTCGCCATCGTGCACAGCTTCC
>DATCDL010000468.1:0-6645 GCA_036510715.1 Acidobacteriaceae bacterium | reverse complement strand
GACAACCAGGCAGGGATGCGAGCGGCGGTCGAGCACCTATACGCTCTCGGGCATCGGGACATTGCGGTCATCAAAGGCCCGCGCTCGATGAGTGACAGCGCACCCAGGTGGGAAGGAATCAAGCAGTTCGCGCGCGAAAAGGGTATGCGCATTGATCGTGCCCTGGTCGTCCAGATTCAGGGCCACAACTCGAGTTATGAGCAAGCGTACCAGCTTACCGAGCGCCTGCTGGAGCAGAACAAGCGATTCACTGCGCTGCTCGCCTTCGATGATCTGACCGCATTTGCCGCTATAGGTGCTCTGAGTCGTGCCGGCCGCCGGGTACCGGAGAACTGCTCAGTGGTTGGGTTCGACGACATACCGAGCGCGGCTTTCTATAACCCCCCGCTCACCACGGTTTGCCAGCATCTTGAGAAGCAGGGAATCCTCGGAGGGGAGATGATGCGGGCGCTTCTTGCGCCGGATGCGGAGCCAAACCTGGAGAAAGTTCATAAAATCGTGGAACCGCATCTCGTTGTGAGGCGAAGCACCGTGCCACCCGCCGACTGAGCTGAGCGGGAGAAGAGGCGATTGCGGGTTTTCTTGACATGCGACCGCGTGTAGGTTAAACAGTTAACCCAGCACGTGTGCAGGTTAAATAATTAACCTAGCACGCAGGCCCCTCTTCAATCCGTCACAGAACAACGCCTGCAGGCAAGCCGCAAAGTAGAAAGGTAAATTGAGCAAAGCATGTCATATCTATTGAGATTCATCCAGCAGTACCAGCCATCCGCAGGCCAGGCCTTTATGGAACTCGAAGCCCGCTTTCAGGAGCTTGAACGCAACGCGCCTCATCTTCCGCAGGGAAAGCGATACCAGCCGGTGGCTGGAGGCGAGCCAACCAATACGTTGATCTGGGAATGTGATTGCGCCTCTCTGGAAGACGTGCAATCGGCTCTCAAGAAGCTTGCCGACGATCCGACGCATACAGAGCTCTTCGAGAAGCAGTCTCCCTATCTTCTGAAGTCATGCACGGAAATTTTCAAGGTACTGGATCTATAACGATGGCGAACTCCACGCTTACGGCGCAACACGGCAGCGACTACGTCGACCCGAAGCAACTCCTCGAGTGGTGCAGGATTCCGGTGGACGACCTTCCTTCCCACCCTTCTCTCAAGGTGCCGTATCAACAGGTAGACGACTCCGAAGAGATGGGGAGGCTGATGGCAGAAGAGCTCGCCGCAGTCATCGAGGCCAACACGCGAGAGTGTCTGCCGACGCGGGCGATCATACCCTGTGGGCCAAAATGCTGGTATGCACCCTTTGCAGAACTGGTCAACCGGCGATCGCTTTCGCTTCGCCATCTGCATGTGTTTCACATGGATGAGTGCCTGGACTGGCAGGGGCAACTGCTGCCGCGCAACCATCCTTACAACTTTCGCACCTTCATGGAGAAGCATTTCTACGGAGACATTCAGCTCGATCTCGCTGTTCCGGAAGAACAGCGCTACTGGCTGACGCCGGCCACCATGCAGCAGGTGAAAGCGGCGATCGAGGTCGCGCCGATTGACATCACGCTGGGCGGCTGGGGCCAGGACGGTCATCTCGCTTATAACCAGGCGAGGCGACATCCGTTCCACCACCCCACGATCAGTGAAGTCGCCGACAGCACGATCCGCATCCAGGAAAACAATATCGATACGATTATCGCGCTTGCGCAGCGCAGCTTCGGCGCGGCTTATCAGTTTGTGCCTCCGATGTCGATTACGCTGGGCATCCGGGAATGTTTAACTGCCAAGCGGGTTCGCGTGTACAGCGATACAGGATCGTGGAAGCAGACTGCGCTGCGAGTCGCTCTCTTCAGCGATCCCGTCGCCGAGTATCCGATGACTCTGCTGCAGACGCATCCCAATGCGCGTATCACGGCAACCCGGGAAACCGCGCGTCACCCGATTAGTGAAAACGCGGACTGGGAGCTGCTATGAGCAATAGTCCGCAGTCCTCTCTCCGCGCTGCAGGCTTCTCCCATGTAATCGGAGTGGGCGGCATCGGCACCGGCTCCCTTATTGAACTCGACGGTGACGAGACACTAGGGCGGACCGAAAGCAGGATGGGGCATCTTCTCGATGCACGAGACTACTGCAAACTCCACATCGTAGAACACTACATCGCAGTGCTGTTGGGTGCGCCAGGCGTCAGTAATTCCTGCCGCGTCATGGCGGTGGGTAACGTTGGCCGCGACGGCGCCGGGATAGCCCTGATGCGCGAGATGGCAAACGCGGGCATTGATCCGACCTATGTCCGCGTGGAGCCAAACTGCAAAACCCTGTTCAGTGTGAGCTTTCTCTATCCGGATAAGTCCGGTGGCAACATCACCATCAACAATTCCGCGGCCGGTGAATTGGATCAGGCGCAGCTCGACCAGTGTCGCACAGAACTCGAAGCGGCGGGACCGCATGCCATCGCACTTTGCCTGCCGGAGGTTCCTCTTGAGGCGCGGATCGAATTCCTTCGGATTGCGACCGAGTGTGGCAGCTTTCGGATCGCATCGTTCGCCGCAGGAGAGATGGACGCGGTGCGCAGCGTGAACCTGCTCTCGCGAGTCGACCTTCTCGCCCTCAATCGCGAGGAAGCTGCTTCACTCGGCACCGTGACTGACCGAGGGCACGGGAAGCACGAGGTGCTTGAAGCATGCCTGAAAGTGGCGGAGGCCGCCAACCCGGATATTGTCCTGATCGTCACCGCAGGAGCCGAGGGCGTCGATGTTTTCGATCAGGGGGCATGGTCCCATCATGCCGCCGTGTCGACAGAAGTAGTTTCTTCCGCCGGAGCAGGGGATGCCTTGCTGGGCGGCGTGACTGCCGGAATCGTTCTGGGCTTGCCTTTGGTCCGCAGAACTCACGAGCACAATGGACAGGACGCGGGTGAATCTGCAATCGATCTGGGATTGCTGGTGGCTGCTTTCAGCCTGACTTCCACCCACACCATTCATCCCGAATTCACCGTGCAGGCACTTCGGGGATTCGCCGGGGCGAAGAGCAACCCTCTAGCGGGTGAAAAGGCAAGCCAACTCCACGCCCCATCATCCAGCCTCAGGGAAAGCACTGCCGACTCCAGACATCATTCAGGCAAACCATAACTGGAAAGACAATAGCGCAGCACATGGCGCTAAGACGAAAGGGCATCCGTTCCCCATGCCGAGTTCATCTGCACCCGACGAAAACGTGCCACATCTTCGCCGTGCCCTCGGCTTGTGGGATCTGATCCTGTTTGGTCTCGTCGTCATCCAGCCCACGGCTCCTATGCCGGTGTTCGGAATCATGACCCAGCGTTCGCATGGGCATGCCGTGACAGTGGTTCTGATCGCGATGGTTGCGATGCTGTTTACCGCCGTGAGCTACGGGAGAATGGCGCGTGTCTATCCCAGCGCAGGCTCCGCATTTACTTACGTGGGCAGGGAACTGCACCCGGCCCTCGGCTACGTGACCGGATGGAGCATGGCCATGGATTACATGCTCAATCCCCTGGTTTGCACCATCCTTTGCAGCAAGTTCGCATTGAACATCGTTCCGAGCGTTCCGTACTTCGTCTGGGTCATCGTTTTTGTTCTCGTCTTCACGCTGCTCAACTTGCGACGCATTCAGACCTCCGCCCGAATTAACACAATCCTGATGGCGGTCATGAGCGTAGTGATCGCAATCTTCCTGATCGTGGCCATACGCTATATCCATCTGCGGCCTCATGGTCAGGCGGGCTTTTTTACCCGGCCTTTCTTCGACCCGCAAACGTATTCAACGGGAGCCATACTTGGTGGGACTTCACTCGCTGTACTCACGTACATCGGTTTCGATGGCATATCGACGCTATCGGAAGAGGTTAGTAACCCGCGGAGGAATATCCTGCTCGCCACGGTCCTGGTTTGCCTCCTCACAGGTCTGGTTGCTTCCGTCGAAGTGTATGCGGCACAACTGGTCTGGCCGGCAGGAAAGCCCTTCCCGGATGTGGACACCGCTTTTGTGTATGTGGCAGGACTCGCAGGCGGACGTTGGCTGTTCAATCTCATCAATTTGACGCTGCTGGTCGCGACCGTCGGCTCCGGCATGGGAGCGCAACTTGGGGCAGCGCGGCTGCTCTATGGCATGGGGCGAAGCAACGCAATTCCAAAAAAATTCTTCGGTGCGATCGATCCGGAGTCACAGATTCCAAGAAACAACGTACTCTTCGTCGCGGTAATTGCACTGCTTGGGGCCGCGGCACTCAATTTCGAGCAGAGCGTCGAGCTACTCAACTTCGGAGCTCTGCTGGCGTTTATGGGAGTAAACTGCGCAGCATTCGTTCACTACTTCGTGAGGAAAAGGGAAAGGAACTCATTCAATCTTCTGATGCCAGCCGCCGGATTCTTCATTTGTCTGCTGCTGTGGTTGAGCCTGAGTTGGCATGCGATGCTTCTCGGCACGCTGTGGATGGCCGTAGGCATAGCCTATGGCGCGTGGAATACGCGAGGATTTCGCAGCGAGTTGGTGGACTTCGAAATCCCGGAGGATCAGGCGTCTTAAGTGGCATGGCAGCAGCGGCACTTCATTGTTTATGAAAAAGAGTTTGGCTTGCCAATCTGGCAACGGGGCGATCATAATAGCTGCCACCGAGGTGAAACGGTTAACCCTGGCGGGGTAATCGAAGGTTCGCCCGCTTCCTTGAACCGAACCGCACAAGGTCGCAGCAATGAACCAGATTTGTCGTTCAAGAAAATCACAAAAACCGAAGTGATTCCAAAAAGAACACCCTGTGCGAACTTGCGTAACGACCGCTAGCGCGACCACTCCGCAGCATCAACAACGCTGGTTCATCGGGTAAGCCAAGACATCCGGCCTCCGTTTTAGCTTGTTCTTTCCCAAGGTCTCCACAATGCTTCTGGATGGGCTCGCAGGCGAGTATATCGATTGGTTATAGAGGCGTTGTTGTGGTCACTATGGGTTTCTGGTTGCCCCTGAATCGTTACCGCATGTTCAACGTCGCTAAGGCAGCGTCAAGATATAAAAGTATCAACTAAGCTATAACGTTGTGGGGTGAATGGTGTAGTTCCACTCACCATGGAACTTACTCTGTTTTAGATTTACTCGACTAATTCCCTCATCCGTCACCTTGCGACCGGTCGGGTATTTCCGGCGGTCCAGACGGCAGGTCACTCGGAGTCCTTTGGCGGTCGTTGTGCGAGAGATCAGATTCACGATCGTCTCATAATCGCGGAGCGGCTCGCCGCGCCAATTCGAGGAGATGAAAGAGAACAGCCGGTGTTCAATCTTGTTCCATTTGCTGGTGCCAGGCGGAAAATGACAGACGGAAATGGAAAGGCCAGTCTCATCGGCTAACTTCTGCAACTCCAGTTTCCAGAGCCGCAACCGCGAGCCATTACTTCCCCCGCCATCCGCTGTGATAAGCAACTCCTGTGCCTGCGCATACAACCGTCTGCCTTCGCTGCGCCACCATCCCCGGATGGACGCGACAGCGAAGGCGCCTGTGTCATGGTCCGTACCAACGTTCACGAACCCCGTATTGCGCTTCAGGTCGTAGATGCCGTATGGGTAGGCGCGGGGAACATCGGGAGATGGGAAGTCGTGTCCGTTTACTTTGACTGGATTCTTTGCTGGAAGCCACTGTTTGCCATTGTTTTCATAGTTTCCGAGCAGCTCTTTCTTCTTGGTGTCCACCGACACAACCGGCACACCTGTCGCCAAAGCACGCTTCACCTGGGCGTTGATATGACGGAATTGAGCATCGCGGTCGGGATGCTCCGCACCTTCCTCCATCTTCCGGTTGCCTTGCAGACTGAAGCCCTGTCCGCGCAGAAGCTGTGCCACGTTCTCATGACTTACAGGATGCTTTTGCCGAGTCAGTCGAGCGGCAAGATTTCGAGTGCTCTTGCATATCCAACGCAAGGGAGACTCGGGATCGCCCCGTGTTTCCGGTTCGATCAGGCGCTCCAACAATACCAACAGCTTGGGATCGCTCTCAACAATACTCTTCCGGCCAGCTCCCGGCCGGCGAATACGTCCCGGCAGCGTGCTTCCATCGGCGATCTCGCCCATCCCCTTGGCAATGGCTTTTCGAGAAAGCCCACTGGCCCGTCGAACCCTCGACACACCTCCGTATCCCAAGGAGAGAGCTTCACTGGCAGCCATAAGCCGCCGGCTCCGTTCGTCAAGCAGTGGCCACACACTGACGAACTTTTGTTGCAGTGTTATCTCTGCATTCTGCATTCAAACGAAGTATATATTTTCCTGCATCTAATTGATACCTTTGTTTATTGACAAAGCCTTAGTTCCGCGCGGGCTATATTGCTGCTATCGGCAGAATGAAGATTGGTATCAGAAGGCTTGTTCGATCATCGGCACGGATTACGCTAGCTTCGCAGGGCATCAGTGGCCACGTTTGCACCTTGCCGACATCGCACTGCATTCGAGCAGCAAAAGCAACTGGGTACCGATCTCAATGTCCGACAATATTAACGATCTCCTTGTCCGGTGCGCTCCAGGCGGAGGCGCCGTCATGCTTCAACTGGTGGGTCGCCTCATCCCAGTAAAGTCTGGTGATGGAGCTGACTCCCTTCTCATATGAATATGTGTTCCCGTCATCGGAGAACAGCGTAAAGCTCGCATCCGCTCCCGG
>DATCDL010000467.1:0-8037 GCA_036510715.1 Acidobacteriaceae bacterium | reverse complement strand
ACTTACTTCAGATCCCTTACTTGAAATCAACCGATTGCAAGTGGAACGTAATCGTTCCCCAGAACAATTGAGCCTGCATCTGGACCAGCAAATGCCGAGGATCGTCGGTGTACCAGATCCAGATCTTGCCCCGGTTTTTCACGACTCCTTCGTCAGCAGTCGCTTGAACTTTGATGGTCTGAAACGTCCCTGCGGGTGTCTTGATCTCCTCGCGATCTTCCACCTTCATCCCAACCGTCACCGTCCGCATCGAGTCTGCCAGCGGGAAGTACACCGTCTCTCCGGGTGTCAGGGTCTGCGATTGCGTATAGAAAACTGCTGACAGCGAATCCGTCACGCAGGCCGGAATATTTGTCTCCTTGTGCGTCGCCGTACCTTTTACCAGGTTCCGCTCATTCTGCGTCTGCTTTCCATGGGCATAGTCAAAGCTCAACTCGCTGGCAATCTTTCGCCGGCCCTCCTGGATCTGCTTATTGAATCCCGTCGAGCAGCCCGTCTTCAGGTCAAAGCCGGATTGGAAGCGGTCTATCACCGGAAACAGCAAGTTCACCGCACCGACCGAATCCGCTGTCGCGGAAATCTTGAGGTCGGTGCCGCTCTGGTCCAGATGAAATACAGCCGTGCCCGCGGTAAAAACCCGCCAATCGACGGTGAAGGTCAACGTCTCGTGCACCGGATATTCAAAGCTCGGTGGCGGCGGCTGCAGTACCGGAATCGCATGGGACACGACCGCTGCCGCAGGCTTCGCGAGTAGTTGCCCCCTTGCCTGACTCGGCTGCACAGCAAACACACTGGCTGTGATCACCAAGACTAGGGTCGACGAGCCTATCCAAACCCGCAAAGGGGCCATCCAAACGGCCTTCAAATCAAATCTCCTGTGGGTTAAGACGCACCTGCGAAGCATCAGTGTCTCAACAGCATTCGCAGCGTCAACGCCGCATAGATCGCGGCTGCGCCCATAAGTGCATTGTACTCGCGATGATGCAGGTACCGCTCTCCGGAAAACCGGCCGCCCCCCGCATCGGCGTCTGTGAAACGGGCTGCGGTCAGCCGTGGCAGCAGCCGTGGAACCCGCAGCGCATACTCCTCAAAGGATGGGAACGCCCCCCGCAGAAACGTCTCTTCCGAAAGAATCGTCGGCACATAAATCGCAAGAAACATCACGACCAGCAGCAGCCCCAGCCACAACCGGCCCGCTGCAACCGCAAATCCGAACGCAATCCCCATCGACCCCAGATACAACGGGTTGCGCGTGTAGGCATAGGGTCCGGTGCGCGTCAGTTCCGCGTTTTTCTTCACGTATCCCGCTGCATACCCACGCAGCCACAGCCCAGGCAGCACCAGCAGCAGACTCCACGCCAGCGTGTGCCAGCTAGTTTGGGCAAACACCAGAAAAATCGCTGTAACGACGAACCCCAGGGGTACGCGCACCCTTCGTGCAATCTTCTGCCAGCCCGTCTTGCCTTCCGATTTCGTCATGCCTGCAGAACCCATCCGATCATTCTCTCAAATCAGCCGGCTCAGGGCTTCAATCACTGTATTTGCCTGGATATTCGCCAGTCCCGCGTCCACGGTGCCAACTCGTTTGTAGCTGGTTCTGGACGCCGGGTCGCGCAGGATCGTCTTCGCCCCGGGTCCCCAGGGCCCGTTGCGCGCGGGGTCCGTAGCGCCGAACAGCGCAACCAGCGGAACTGCTTGTGCTGCAGCAAGATGCAGGGGTCCAGAGTCGCCGCCAACAAACAAATCGATGCGTCGCATCAGGGCCACCAGCTGGGCAACATTGCAGGGGATCATTCTCGCTGCTCCGTCGCTCGCGCTCACCACGCGGGCGGCCAGAACATCGTTGATTGAGCTGGCATTCACGACGCAATCCGACACCTTAAGCCGTGTTTCGCGCGCCACCTCTCCGAATCGCTCCGTCGGCCATTGTTTCCCCCTCCAGCCCGCACCCGGGTCGAGCATCAGCAGCGGCCGCGACCGTACCGCCTCCTCGGCCCACGCCTCAGCGACCGGATCGCGCGGCAGCACCACCTCGGCGGGAGAGAGTTCGATGCCCGTCGCCTGACCCAACAGCGCTGCGCCCTGTTCCACCACATGCGTCCCCTTACGCTCGATCCTCCGTGAGTAAAACCACGCCGCCAGCCGTTCACGTGGGTCACCGTAGCCCGCCACCTGCGGCGCTCCCGCCATCCATCCGATGACGCCCGATCGCAACGTACCCTGCATGTCGACGACCAGATCATACCGTTCGCGCCGCAATACCCTTCGAAGCTCAAGAATCGAGCGCAGGGTGGCCGCTGACACTGGCGACTTCGACCACAATTTCGTCTCTGCCAAATGCACGCGATTCACGATCGGCCCTGTGCCCTGGGCGTCGACCAGCAGCGGAACCCAGCGTGGATTCACCACCCAATCGATCTGCCAGTCAGGCCGGGCGATGCGCAGCGCGGCGACGCCCGGAAGAGCATGCAGCACGTCACCCATCGCACCGACGCGGACGATAAGGATCTTCATCAGGCCTGCTCCTTCGCCGCCACCAGCTTTGCCTCCAGCGCTCGCATCACCGCCTGTGAATCCGGGAATACAGCCTCCAGCGAAACGACCATCAGCGGCCCCACCCGTTCCAGTCGCTCACGCATCGAAGCCGTAAGCTTCACGGCGTCCTTCTCCGTGGTCACAAAGCCTGAACCATTCAGACCCTTCGCCACTTCAATCACGCGCTCGACATCGGCCATGGAGTAACGATGATGATCGCCAAACGCGACCGTCTCAACGATCCCGCAACCCGCCTCCTGCAGCATGGCCGCGAAACCCTCCGGCCGGGCAATCGCACAGAAGGCAACCGGCCGCAGCCCTGCACCAAACACGAACAGCGGGGCGGGGAAGCGCAGCGTCCGCCGCACGGTCCACATCTGCGCGCCCTCGCGAACCCGTGCCCAGACCCTCTTCCCGACAACCTCAAACTCGTCCTCGCGCACCACCACCACATCAGCGCGCTGCAACGCAGAAAGCCCCTCGCGCAGATTTCCAGCAGGCAGCAGCGAGTCGTTCAAATCTTCCCCAGTCACCAGCACGATATCGATCGTCCGAGCGAGCTGCCGATGCTGGAAGCCATCGTCCAGCAAATGCACACCGCGCTGCGATTCTCCGGCCTCCGCCTCTGCCCTTTCACCGGCTTCAAATCGATCGCCCCCCACCCACACCGGAACCTTCGTCTGCCTCGCGATCAACAGGGGCTCATCGCCAAATCGTTTTGCAGAGAGGTCCACGTCGGGCTCGACCTGCTCCACCCCCCGTCCCTGGCGCCCATAACCCCGCGTCAGCACGTCGACGTGCTGTCCCATCTCCTGCAACAGCTTTGCCAGCGCAATCACCACGGGCGTCTTCCCAGCGCCGCCCGCAGACAAACTCCCAACGCTAACGACCGGCCATCTCAGCCTTCGCGTCCGCAGCAATGCAGCTTGTCGCAGCGCATCTTTCATCGCGACCGCAGCAGCGTACAGCGGAACCAGCGGCCTCGCCCACGGCCTCCGCGCGCTCATCGTTTCGCTCCCTGGATCATTGCAACCAATGCCTTCACCGCGCGCTGGGTCGCTCCCTGTTGCTCTTCAAAAACGCGTCGCCCGCGCTCGCCCATCGCCTTCGCCTGTTCACGATTCGTCAGTAAATCGATGAGTGCAACCCCTAGCTCTTCCATGTCTTGCACGATGCGAATGCCACTGGCTTCCTGCATCTTTGCAACGATATCGCGGAAGTTCTCAAACGACGGCCCCATCAAAATTGGAATCCCAAACTGCGCAGCTTCCAAAGGATTATGACCTCCTCTGTGCACCAGACTACCCCCAATAAAAGAGGCCGCGCCAAGCGCATACATCGACGCCAAATCGCCAATCGTATCTAACAGGAGAATACTTCCGCCAACAACAGGCGCAGCATCCGCCATCAGCTCACTGCACCGGAAAAATGGGTAACCACTCTTTCGAATCTGCCCAATGATCGACTCAAATCGTTCAGGATGCCGTGGAGCAAGCAACAGCGCAACATCAGGGCACGCCTTATGAATCGAGGGCCAAAGTGCGAGCAGCAAATCCTCTTCTCCCTCCAGCGTGCTCCCGGCCACAACGAGGCGCACTTGATCAAGGAGCGAGCCAATCCGCTGCCTCATCGCATTCTCTTCCTGGGTGCGAATGTCGTACTTCAAGTTCCCAGCAACCTGCACTGTCTCCGCGCGAACACCCACAATCACCAGTCGCAGCGCATCTTCCTGGCTTTGTGCGAGCCACAGCGCAGGCCTCCGCATCACGCGTCCCCACACCGACTGAATTCGCATCGCGCGAGCGAACGACCGATCGCTCAACCGCGCATTCACCACCGCAGCGGGCACGCTTCTGCATGCGCACTCGTGCAACATGCGAGGCCACAACTCGCTCTCCATCAGGATCAGCGCCACAGGTTGTAACGCCGCCAGATACGCTCGGACGGCAAACGCAAAGTCGAGCGGCATATAGAACACTCGCTCCGCACCAAACCGCTTCTGCGCCAGTGCCTGTCCGGTGAGCGTGGTCGTCGAGATCACCACCCTCCAGCCTTCCCCCAGCGCAGTTTCGAGCTCCCCCACCAGCCTTGACGCAGCGAGCACTTCGCCCACGCTCACCGCATGGACCCATATCACACGTTTGCCCTGAATCGCCGTCAGCAAGTGCGCAGGAACGCCGCCAAGACGCTGCCGCAGGCCCTCGCGATAGCGCTGCGTTGTCGCCATACGCAGCAGCCACCACGGCGAGCTAAGCACGAGCGCCATCGTCAGCAACGCGCTGTAAATCAGCATCGTCATCTCGTCCAGCCCGCTCTGTTTTGCCTCTGCTGCATCCTCCAGAGGATAATCGATGCGTATGCCGCACTCCCGTCTTTCCTCCGCCCGCCCGGGTTTATTGCTTCTCGTCGCTTCCTTGTTGGCCTTAACGCTCAGCAGCCCCCTGTCCGCGGAGAAGCCCCGCAAGCCAGCTCCACCACTCTCCGCGCAGGAATATCCCATGCACGACGCGCACCAGTCGGAGAGGGTCACTATTGCGGCCGAACCCGGCGACACAAAACTGACGCGGCCCAACACCAGGCTCAACTACTTCGATCACGACATGATGCCCATCAGGATCATCGTCACCAACGATTCCGACTTCGCTCTCACCCTCGACGACGCCCGCATCCACTTCATCGCAGGCGACAATACGGTCGTTCCTGCGGCGACCGATGACGATCTACAACGCCGTATGATTACCCTCGGGTCAGCAAAGGGCACGAAGATTCCTCTGCCTATGCCGCTGCCGCCCATCACGGTGCATCACAACGTCGACAAGAAAATCGTCGATGACGAAAACGATTTCGGCTTTCAGACAACCACCGTCAAGCCGCACACGACGGTTGCCGGATACCTCTTCTACGACATGCAGGGACTCACTCCCCCGGTGCTAAAAAATGCCACCCTCGAACTCCGCAAGGTCCGCTTCGCGGAAAGCAACAAGGCCCTCGACAGCTTCGAGATCCCGCTCAATCCCGCGTCGAAAGATGGCTCCGGAACAACGCACTAGCCTTCAATTCCTATGAACGAAACCATACTCAACATACGACCCGCAATGCCCCGCGACGCGGCAACCATCCTCGGCTTCATCCGCGAACTAGCGACCTACGAACGCGAACCCGACGCCGTCGTCGCCACCGAGGCTGATCTGCTCCGCGATGGCTGGGGAGAGCCCGCACGATTCACCTCGCTCATCGCCGAGTACGACGGAGCGCCGGCTGGCTTTGCTCTCTATTTCACCACCTACTCGACGTGGCGCGGCCATCACGGCATTCGCCTCGAAGACATCTACGTGACTCCTGCGCTGCGTGGCCATGGCATCGGAAAGGCGCTGCTCGCAAGGCTTGCACGCATCGCCGTGGATCAAGGCTGTCCTCGCCTGGAGTGGGACGTGCTCAACTGGAATGAGCCTGCCATCGCGGTCTATGAACGCGTTGGTGCGAAGCGGTTGACGGAGTGGAGCATCATGCGTCTTGCGGATGAGCCGCTGAAGGCGCTCGCTGCGAAGGATCGCCCTGCTCGCGATTCACGATAAAAACGTATCCTAAGCAGAGATGAAGAAGATTCACGTAATTGGCGGTGGGCTTGCGGGCCCTGAGGCGGCGCTACAAGCCGCAAGCTTCGGTTGTGATGTGGTGCTGTCGGAGATGCGGCCGGTGCGCTCCACTGAGGCGCATCAGACATCGGATTTCGCCGAGCTCGTCTGCTCGAACTCGCTCAAGAGCGAGAGCGAAAACACCGCGCCCTGGCTGCTGAAGCAAGAGATGCGCCGCGCTGGCTCGTTCCTTCTGCAAGCCGCGGACGCGAGCGCCGTTCCCGCAGGCCATGCCCTCGCTGTGGACCGCATAGAGTTCTCGCGGCGGGTCGCGGAGCTCATCGCCGCGCATCCGAAGATTGACGTGCGGCGCGAAGAGGTCACGCATCTCGACGAGACAGACGCCGACACCATCACCATCCTCGCAAGCGGCCCGCTGACCAGCTCTCACCTCGCGGCTGAGTTGCAGAGGCTGACCGGCACAGATCAGCTTGCCTTCTACGACAGCATCTCCCCTATCGTCGATGCGAGCTCCATCGATATGGAGAAGGTCTACTTCGCCGCGCGCTGGGACAAGGGCACCGCCGACTATATCAATTGCCCCTTCACAAAAGAAGAGTACGAAACCTTCATGGACGCGCTAACAGCGGCTGAGACGGTCGAGGCGAAGGCCTGGGAGGCGTTGCCCGCAGACGGTTCTGCCACTGCCGCTCCCGTCACAATGAATTACTTCGAAGGCTGTTTGCCCATCGAAGAGACGGCCCGGCGAGGTCGCGACACCCTGCGATTTGGCCCGATGAAACCCGCAGGCCTGACCAATCCGAAGACCGGCCGCTGGCCCTACGCGGCGGTGCAATTGCGTCAGGAAAACCTGCGCGCCGACAGCTACAACCTCGTCGGCTTCCAGAACCACCTGAAGTTTGGCGAGCAGGCGCGTGTGCTGCGTCTGATCCCGGGACTCGAGCACGCGACCTTTCTGCGCTACGGTCAGATTCACCGCAACACCTACATCCACGCACCGTCGCTGCTCACCGAAACACTGCAACTCCGCGCCCACCCAGGCATCTTGATTGCGGGTCAGTTGTCCGGAGTCGAGGGCTATACGGAGTCGATTGCGAGTGGTCTGCTAGCGGGCCGGTACGCAGCCGCGTTGGCTCACGGGGAGAATCCAATGCCTGCTCCGCGCATCACCGGCAACGGCTCGCTGATCCACTACATCACCCACGCGGACCACAAGAAGTTCCAGCCCGCGAACATCACCTTCGACCTCCTCGTGCCACTCGAAGAAGAGCTGCGCAAAAAGATTCGCGACAAGAAGGAGCGCCACCGCATCCAGTGCGAACGCGCTCTGGATGCGTGGGATGCGTGGCTTGCCGCAAGCAGTTTGTAATTGCCGGGCTACTCCGCCTTCTTTTTATTCCTCGCTCTCACCTTGAACCAGATCGGGCTGCCAATGAACTTGAATGTGTCGCGGATCTCATTCGCAAGGAACCGCTCGTAGCTGAAGTGCAGCTTCACGTCGCGGTCGGTGAAGAGCACGAACGTCGGTGGCGCGACAGCCGCCTGTGTCATGTAATAAATCTTCACGCGCCGATTCATCGGCACGCTGGCGCGCTGGAAGTCGATCTTGTCGAGGAAGCGGTTCATCGCGCCCGTAGACACCCGCTTGCGTCGCTCACGAGACACCAGCTCAACCTTCTTGAACACCTCTTCAATCCCCTTCGATTCTGACGCCGAAACAAACAGCAGCGGCGCATATTCGAGGTACTTCAACGAATCACGAACCTGCTGCTCATAGAGCTTCTTATCCGCAGGCGGCTGGCCATCGAACAACCGCATGCCATCGGGCCCAACCTCAGTCATCAGGTCCCACTTGTTGATCAGGATAATGACGCTGCGGCCGCTCTCATGCGCATAGCCCCCGATA
>DATCDL010000466.1:0-4371 GCA_036510715.1 Acidobacteriaceae bacterium | reverse complement strand
CTCCGGCGGAGATTGTCGAAGTGGGACGGTTTCTGGCGAGTCGCGGGGTGGGGCACTATCTTGCGACGACGGTTACTGCGTCGATCGATCTGACCCTGCGGGCGCTGGAGAATCTGGCGGATGCGATCGAGGCAGAGCGCGGGCACGAGCGGTCGATTGCGGTTCCGGTGGGGATCCACCTGGAAGGACCGTTTGTCTCGCATGCAAAGCGTGGAGTGCACCCGGTGGCGAGCCTTCAGGAGCCGAGCGTGGAGCTGTTCGACCGGATGCAGGAGGCAGCGCGGGGGCAGATTCGATTGATGACGATGGCACCGGAGCTGCCGCATGCGCTGGAGTTGATTGAGCATGCGACGGCGGGAGGGGTTCGCGTGTCGATGGGGCACAGTATGGCGACTGCTGCGGAGACGCTGGCTGCGATTGCCGCGGGAGCAACGAGCTCGACGCATCTGTTCAATGCGATGCGCGCACTGGATCATCGCGAGCCGGGGATCGTGGGAACGATTCTGGACCGCGATGACGTGTATGCCGAGGCTATCTGCGATGGGGTGCATCTGGATCCGGCGATTGTGCGGCTTTGGCTAAGAGTGATCGGCGAAGAGCGGGCGATCCTGGTGACGGATGGTATTTCGGCGACGGGGATGCCTGATGGTCCTTACAAGCTTGGAGATTTTGACGTCGAGGTGAAGGACGGCGTGGCATTGCTGGGAGAGACGCTGGCTGGGAGTGTGCTGACGATGGATAAGGCTGTGTCGAATGTGCAGAAATTCACCGGTACGTCGCTGGGCACGGCGGTTCGGCTGGCATCACGAAATCCTGCACGGATGATGGGTATGACTCAGCTGACGGAGATTGCAGCGGGAAGGCCAGCGAATTTCAACGTGTTCGATGTAGGAGGGAATCGTACGCGGAGCATTCTTCGTGGGCGGGTGGTGGCGTAGGCGACCACCCGGTCTCCAGACGTTTTCGTCGAGGGGGTGGGCGTCACGGGGTTATCGGCGGGGCAACCTCAAGTCGATCGCGAAGGATCCTCAAAGGGAACGAGGTAGACGCATTACAGGCCAGAGGCATGAATCACGTTCAGGATCTGGGTCAGAATCAAATCCGGTGCGCAGCCGAGAAGGACCACACCCGCAGCGAGTAGACCAACGACGATCTGGCTGAGGGCAGGGGATTGAATCTCCGGAGCGACTGCTGGCTTGTCTGACACAAAGACCCTTTTGAGCACGCTGAGGTAGTAGTAGAGGGAGACTGCACTCATCGCAATGGCGATGATGACCAGCCACAGCAGGACATGGGAGCTGGGATTTGTGGCGAGAACCGCGGTGAACAGCAGGAACTTTGCGAAGAACCCAGAGAGTGGAGGGATTCCGGCGAGTGACAGGAGGAAGACTGCGAGGCATGCGGAGAGGAAAGGCGCTCTCCTGCTGAGTCCGGCGAGATCCGCGATCTTGTCGTTGCCGATTTGCCTTTCAGTGACGGAGAGGACACCGAGAACGCCGAGGGTCGCGAGGGAGTAAGTTGCGACGTAGTAGAGGAGCGCGGCAAGACTCTGTTGCGTGTGGGTAACGTAGGCCAGGAGCATGTAGCCCGCGTGGGCAACCGCTGAGTACGCGAGCAAGCGGCGGAGGCTGCTCTGCACAATGGCTGCAAGATTGCCGAGCAGCATGGAGACGACGGCGACTACGACAAGAACGGAGACCCAGCCACTGTGAAAATGTGACCAGGTGGCATTGCCTTCTGCACCTGCAAGGCCGAGCACGAGGACCTGGAAGAAGATGAAGAAACTGGCGACCTTTGAACCGGATGCGATGAAAGCAGCGCTGGGGATGGGCGCGCCCTGGTAGACGTCCGGCGCCCAGAAGTGGAAGGGCGCGGCAGCAATCTTGAAGCCAAAGCCGATCACGGTGGTGACGATGGCGATGATCAGGATTGGGCTCAGGGGCTGGCCATGAATCGCGCTCGCGATGCTCGCGAGATTGGTGGAGTTTGAAAAGCCGTACAGCAAACTGAAGCCGTAGAGCAGGAAGGCTGCTGACATTCCGCCGAAGAGAAAGTACTTGAGGGCGGCTTCCGAGGACCGGGGGCTGCGCTTATCAAAGCCCGCGAGAACGTAGAGCGACAGGCTCAACAGTTCCAGAGAGATAAAGATGACCAGCAGATCCTGCGAGGCGACCAGGAAAAGCATACCCGTGGTGGCGAGCAAAATGAGGAGAACAAACTCGCTGACGTGGTCGGTGAAGGTAGAGTCTACGGAGAGAAAGAGCGTGACGATGGTCAAGATCACCAGCGCAATCTGAACCAGACTGACGAGGGGAGTGGCCACGAGCAAGCCGCCGAGAAGCGTGGCTTGCGTGAAGGTGTGGAGCAATCTGAGGATGGCCGCGGCACAGCCGACGGAGGCAATGGCAACAGAAGCCACGAAGCGCGTACGAAGGCTGGATCTGCGGAGGAAAAGAATATCAGCAGCCACAACGAGAAGCGCCGTAACCGTGAGGATGATCTCCGGCCACGCAAGCCCTAATAGCTGTCCATAGTTGATCACGTTCATTACCATCCCCCCGTACGTAAGCCCTGAAACAGGGGAGAATTTAAGGCTGGATGAATGACATTAAGAAAGATCTGAGGAAAGGTTCCGACAACCACACTTGCAGCGATGAGAATTGCCGCTGCTAAACGTTCAGGAAAGGTGATGGGGGGAAGCGGGGGAGGAGGCTGGACGGGTTCCAGGTTCGAACCCGCAAAAAATGCCTGCTGCATGGCACGCCATATATAGGCGACGCCTGCGACCAGCCCAATCCCGACGAAGACGATCAGGGATGGATAAGAGTGCCAGACGCCGATAACGATCATCAACTCGGCTACGAATCCGCTGAAGCCGGGCAGCCCCATGCTTGCCATACCCGCGATAACGAAGGTGACGGCAGCAAAGGGAATGACCTTGCTGAGATGCATTGGACCGAGGGCCGCGAGATCCCGCGTGTGGGTGCGGGAGTAGACCATGCGTCCGACGACAGCGAAGAGCAGTCCGGCAAGAAGACCGTGCGAGACCATTTGGACGACAGCGCCCGAAAGTCCGATTTGATTCAGCGTCATCAGGCCAAGGAGAATGAATCCCATGTGGCTGATGCTGGAATAGCCGATGACGAACTTGAAGTCCTTTTGCACCAGCGCGACCAGGGCGCCGTAGAGGATTCCGATGACGGCGAGGACGGCAAAGACGTCACGCCAGGAACCGAAGCCGAGGAAGTGGAAGCCCCACGAAGTCATGCCGAGAGGGAAGAGGGTCATCGCGACGCGAAGGCATCCATAGGCACCCAGCTTCATGATGACGCCGGCCAGCAACATGGAGGCAGCCGTTGGTGCAGCGACGTGACCCGTCGGAGCCCAGGTGTGGAGGGGCCACAGGCCCGCCAGAATTCCGAAGCCAGCGAAGACGAGCGGGAAAGCCCACATCTGGAAATGAGCAGGGAATGGGTAGTTTGCGAGGTCCCCCAGCGACATGCTCTTAGAACCGGCCAGGACGTAGGCCGCGATGAGGCCGATGAGTACCATGGCGCTGCCGATGAAGGAATAGAGCACGAGCTTCATCGCGGCGTATTCCCGGCGTGTCGATCCCCAGATTGCGATGAGGAAATATTTTGGAATCACTACGATTTCGTAGAAGACGAAGAGCAGGAAGAGATCGTAACTGAGAAAGACACCGTATACCGCGCCAAGGAGCAAAAGGTAAAACCCGAAGAACTCTTTGATACGTTCTTCGATGTTCCACGAGAAGAGAACGCCGCATACGCCGATGACTCCCGTAAGCAGGAGCAGGGTGAGGCTGATGCCGTCGGCCTTGAGTGTGTACGAGATGCCGAGGGAAGGTACCCAGGAGTAGTGGGCGACGGTGAGCATCTCTCCGGTGCGGTTCTGGATAAAGGAGGTCAGCGTAATCGCAAAGGTGACGAGAGTTGTGAGAAGCGCAACGATTCGTGCCCAGGGCGCCTTACGAGCTGGCAACAAGAAGAGCGCCAAAGCCCCGAGAAACGAGATGTAGATCGTCCATGCAAGCATAATCAAAAATTCCGCAGATTTAGCGCCATCTGTATGGCGGTATGGTTTACGACGCCGAGGATGAGCTGGGGATAGAGGCCCAGAGCAAACATAAGTCCTATTGCCGGAACAAGCGTCAGACGCTCGCCCAACGTTAGATCAGGAAGGTGAACCCACTTCTCTCCAAGCGGTCCGTAGAAGACCCGCTGCAGAACTCCGAGAATGAAGATTGTTGTGATGAGAAGTCCAAGTGCTGAGATTGCCGTGGCCCAGGTTACAAGCGGTAATGAGCCTTTGAAGATAAGGAACTCGCCGATAAACCCGTTCAGGCCGGGC
>DATCDL010000465.1:0-9016 GCA_036510715.1 Acidobacteriaceae bacterium | reverse complement strand
GGCCTTGGTTTCTGGATCTGTCTTGGCAGCCGGTTCGGCGGCGGGTGCGGTTGGGTCGACGTAGGGAGGGGGAGGGGTAACATTTTCAGCACGGAGGGCGTCGTCAATCAGGCCAAAGATGTAGCCAATGGGGAGGGCGCCGTCGATCTTGTCGCCGTTGATGAACATGGAGGGGGTCGCGCCGACGTTGAGGGAGTTGCCGAGGGCCTTGGAGGCCTCAATCGCGGTGGTGTCCTGCTTGGCGATGCAGGCGTTGAGCTTGGCGGCGTCGACCTTCTGGACGCTGCCCTGATCGCGAACCAGCTGGTCGAGCTGAGTGGTAGCGCGGTCGAGGGTGTGCTTGGGCTGATCGGATTTTGCGCCGGGAGCGAGGTTGGCGGCGGGGTCCGCGCCGATGTCTTCGGAATGGGCGTGGATGTAGTCGATCATGTTCCAGTATCCGACCGGGGATTGCGCGGCGAGGCACTCGACATCGACTGCGGCATGCATGGCCCAGGGATGAATCTCCGAGAGCGGGAAGTCCTTGTAGACGATGTGGACCTTGTCACCGTAGCGCTTGGTGATGGCGGGGAAGAGGGACTCATGGAGTCGTGCGCAGTAGGGGCACTCGAGGTCGTCGAAGTTGACGAAGAGGACGGGAGCGGTGGGTGGGCCTCCTCGCGATGGGCGGCCGTCGGTGGAGATCAGGCTGCGGGGATCGGCGGAGATGTCGTATTTGCTGAACTGAGCGACTGTCTTGCCGTCGTTCGAAAGCAGAAAAGGGATCGGGTGGGAGGTCTTGCCTTCGTCGGTGAAGGTGACTTCGATGGTGCTGTAGCCGGGAACGTCGGAGGGCTTGGGAGAGCCGACGTTGACGATCGCGAGGGGCGGGAGCTGCGCCTTCTGGCGGAGCAGGACCTCGATGCGATGCGTGACCGACAGGGGAAGCGGTGTGCCCGGGGTGATCGTCGTCGTTTGGGCATGACAGCCGAGAGAGGTCAGAAGTGCGGCGAGGGCGAGGGGGGCCAGACGGCGAGGGATAAACACAATAGTTTGATTATCGCAGAGGCGAAAGGTGAGCTTGCGGGGGACTAGAAGAGGGATTCGGCGCGGCGGAGGTTGCCGGCGGTGCCGATGTTGGCGAGGGTGAAGTTGAAGCGATAGGCTCCCTCGTCGCGGATGGTGCCGAGATTGTACTTGCGGTACTCGATCGAGAGGCCACAGCAGTTCCAGTTGTAGCTGGTCTGGAGGGTGATGTACTGGTCGTTGCCGAGGCTGAGGTCGATACCCGAGGAGGCCGCAGCAGAGAAGCCGGCGCGGCTGGGCGTGCCGTAGCCCAGCAGAAAGCGCATTTGCGAGAAATCCGAGATCGCAGAGCTGGTGAGGCCGGTGGCCTGGTTGGTGACGGTGTCGATGACCTCGCTGTAGGTGCGGCCAGGGGCGTTGAGAAGGGCGTAGGAGAAGCCTCCGAAGAAGCGGCCTTCGTGCAGGTCGAGGAAAGTGTTGGAACTAAGGAGCTTCTTGGCTCCGGTATCGAAATCGAAGTCCCAGGCGAAGTCCACGTGGCCGGAGGTGCGGAGGCGCATGCGGGATTTGAGCGGCGAGATGACACGCGGCTGGGTGAGGAAGGCGATGCCTGAGAAGTTCAGTGTGGTGTCGAAGATGTTGCGGCGCTTGTCGATGACGGCGCTGCCAAACGTGGGCTCGAAGAAGTGTTTCTGGGCGAGTTGCCAGCTGAACCACTCCTGCTGGCGGGGCGCGGCGGGGGGCGGGGCGCAGGGATCGGCCTTGCGCGCGTGGGTGCGGAGGGGCTGGTCGGGCGCGGTGGCGGTCGCGTTGGGGATTCCGTTAGCGTCGCTGGTCGCCCGCTCGTCGGGGTCGAGGACATCGACGGCCGGAGTTTCGGCTGGGGTGGCGTCGGAAGTAGTGTCCGGCGTGATGCTGGAAGGGGTTGGCCTGGCCGCACAGCCGGGCAGGGGTGCTGGCGGCTTCGGTGTATGGGGGCGGAAGTACAGGTGTTGGGTCACGCCGTACTGAATTTCGTCGGTGTCGCTGGCCAGGTCGGTGTCATCGAAGCGCAGGACGCCGAGGAAGTTGTCGACGCCGCGGACGTTGCGATAGGTAAGGTCCGGCTCGATGGTGTGGCGAACCTGATCGCCGAAGATGCTGCGCCAACGGGCAGGAACGGTGAAGGTTCGCTCGATGACGGGCGGGCGGATATCGAGGTTGATCTCGACATCGGCACGATTGATCGGAGTCTGCAACTGGATGGGAGTTGCATTGTTGCCATAGGGCGCTTTGCGGGACTTGGAGTAGGCGGTCTCGCGAACGGCGACGCTGGCGAGGGTGTGCCAGCCTCCAGCGTTGAGCGGAAGAGAGATCTCGGGGCGAAGGTCGAGGCGCTCGGTGAGGCCGGAGGAACTGAAGTCCGGCTCCACGCGCTTCAGGCCCGCGGCGGTGGCGTTGAAGCTCCAGAGCACGCGGGTGCCGGGAATCGGGTGGTCGAGGCCAGTGAAGTCGATGGAGGGCGCATGGAAGATCTTGACCTCGACGCCGGGCGTGGTCCCAATGGGAACGACCTTCTGGCCTTCGTAGCGGTCGACGCGACCATCGAGAGAGAAGCCGTTCTTCTGATCGGTGAGATAGAGGATCGAGGTGATATCGGTGCTGACCGCCTGATTGAAATTTTCGGTGAAGGCTTGGCGGTAGACATAGGAGCTGAGGTATTCCATGTCGCCAACGGCGCGGAGGTGGGGGGTGAACTGGCGGCGGAAGCTGGAGGTGATGTCTGTTCCACCCTGGTTGATGTAGATCGAAGTTGGCTGGTTCTGAGCATTGACGCCAGGCGCTGTGAATCCGCGGTCCTGGAGGGCGGAAAAGTGCGCGTTGAAGAAGTCGTCGCCAACACCGCGGTAGCGGAAGGTGCCGTTTTCGGAGAAGCCTCGCAGCGAGTAATAGAGGGTGCCGACCGTGAGATCGGCAGAGCGGCCAAGGGTGATGTAGATCTGTTCGCCAAACGTGAAGCCTTTCGAGCCCGTGTTATCGCTGGCGCTGGAGTAACCGAGAACGGGGATCAGAATGCCGGATTGGCGCTGCTGGGTGTCTACCGGGTGGGTGACGTACGGGAGGAAGAGCAGGGGCACGCCGAGCAGCTTGAAGGTGGAGTCTGCGGCCTTCGCCTGGCCGCTGTCGAGGGTGATCCTGCGCGCAAAGAGTTGCCAATCCGGGTGCGGCAGAAGGCACGACGTGACGGAGCCGTTATAGACGGTGTAGTCCATCGGGCCGGTCTTGACGACCAGGCGGCCTTCGAAGAGGAAGGGATTGGAGTTCTGGTAGCCGGCTGCATGAGAGGCGTTGGCAGAGGCGATGCCGGAGTTGGTGTTGGAGACGACTGGCGCGGCAGCGGCTCTGGATAGGCCGACGGAGCCGCTGACATCGTAGAAGCGGCCAGTCTCGGTGTTGAGATTGTAGGAGCCGTGAGAGGCTTCGATGCGTTCGTCGTTCTGGCCTCCCGTCAGGATCACGTGGCCGTCGGCGGTGACGTCGCCGGTCTCATCGTCGTAGGTGAGGGTGTCGGCGTAGAGAATGTGGTCGCCATAGGTGAGCACAACGTTGCCGGAGGCGGAGGAGAGATGGTCGTGCTTCGATTGCAGATCGCTTTCGAGTACGGCACTCTCAGGGGCTTTTCCCGCCGGCAGAGCATACGCATGGGGTATGGTCGAGAGGTCGACCTGGGGTGCTGGAGAGGTGGTGGGAGCGTTCTGATTTGCAGCTGTTGCGGCGGGGGGTTCCTCTGTCGTTACGCCCTGCGCGTGCAGATGTTGATGACCTGCGGCCAGGAGAATGGTACTTATGAACAGAGGAATAAGACGCAGCGATCTTCCGGACGGCCGGAAGGGGTGCCTGGCATGATGGCTGCGCATCTTGGTTCCGAGAGATTGGATGAGACCGTCCACTGATGAGAGATTAGACGATTCCCAGGTGTCACCGGTTGAGAATTGGGAATTTGGGTTACAGAAGCAAGGATAGAGACGATGAGTAGTGCGGCGCAATTCGACGAACCTTCCGAAAGCTACCTGCCCACGGGCACGGAGGGCGGCACTGCGTTGAAGCAGCTTGCCGCGGAGCGACTTGCAGCGCATCGCAGCCGACGGGCGGTCGTGGAGGGCCGCGAGGCACAGGCGAGGCGGGAGCAGGCGATCGCGCAGGCGGCAATTCGGCTGCAGGCACAGTGCGATGCTGCGCGCTCGGAGGTGCATCCGGACGCGTCGCGGGTTCGCGAGAAGGTGGCTGCGCGGTATGAACAGATCCTCAGCTATCGTGAGTCGCTCGCCGCCGAGGCGCAACGCGTGATGAACCAGGCGCAGGCCGAGGCACAGGTCGCGGCGGTCAGTGCAAAGGCGGTCGTCGAGGCCCAACGCAAGCTGCTGAACGAGATGGAACAGTGGAGTCAGCCCCAGCCTCAGGCAACGGGGAACAAGGTGGACCTGTTCGGGGAAATGCCATTGCTGGAGGTGGTGGAGCAGCGTGCTGCTCAGCCAGTGCAGCGTGCCAAGATGAGTGTGCGCGAGGAAGCGGCTGAAATCTGGTCTGCGCCGCCTCCCGCAAGACTGCAGGTGCGGCTGCTGGAGGAGATCGAGCGGGCATCGGCTGCGGCTGCGTTTTATGCGCCCGTGAAGAAGGTTCAGATCGCGTCCGAAGAGATGGCCGAACTGGATGAGGAGATCGAATTCCGCCGTGCTCCCGAGTTTCACGACCTGGTGATGGAGACGATGCCCATTCAAGCCAACATTATCGAGTTTCCCCGCCAGTTGGTTGCCTCACGCAAGGCAAGGCCGCGGTTGGCAGAGGGGCCTCTGCGCGATGAGGGCACGGCGGCGCCGCAACTGCGCATCTTTGAGGTGGAGGCGGAGCAGATTTCGCTCGCGCCGGAGGTCGCGGTCGCGGATGAAGCGCCCGAGTGGCAAGGACTGCTGCTGGGGGCCGGAACATCGTCGCGTGTCGCCGGAAGCATGTCTCCGCAGTTGGAGGCGCAGCTTCAGATGGATATCCAGTTCTATGCTGCAACGTTGCCGAAACGGCTCTTCTCCGCAATGGTAGACGTGCTGTGCCTCGGAGCTGGGGTTGCTGGCTTTGCTGCCGTGGCACTGAAGATTGCCGGACCGGGCCTTCGGGGGGAGCCTCTGCCGTTGTTGGGGGCGGCGGTCGCAGGTACGGTCGTGGTCTTTGCGGTGCTCTACCAGATGCTTTTCTTTACGCTGAACGAAGCGACCCCTGGGATGCGTGCGGCGCGCATCGCGTTCTGCACGTTCCAGGAGAAGAGCCCGACGCGCAAAGCGATGCGGCGGCGGCTGTTCTCTACGGCGCTTGCCGCCTGCCCGCTGGGTCTGGGCCTGGTGTGGACGGCGCTGGATAGCGATCGGCTGGGATGGCACGATCGCATGTCCCGGATGTATCCCCGCAGCTACTAGCGCTACTCCTCCGGCGGCGCGTCAGGCATGACCGCGCCGGCCTGGACCCACTGCGTGACGACAGCAATGTCAGCGTCGGAGATCTTGCTCTTGGGAGGCATGGGCATGGGGTCGTCGACCGGCCCTTCGTGGCGAATCAGCTTGATCAGCAGGGACTGTTCGGCGTTGCCGGGTACGATGACAGCGCCATCATGGCCGCCCTTCAACATGCCCGCACGGCTGGACATGCTGAGGCCGCCGCGGTGGAACATTCCGCCGTGGCAGTGATAGCAGTTGTCCTTGAAGATCGGCAGCACGCGCTGGGTATAGAACGCGGGCGTATTCGGTGCCGGATCGGCTTGTGCGGCGACGCTGGCCGGCTGCCAGAGGATCGCGGTTGCTGCCAGCGAGACGGCTGCGAACGAAAGTGCAGCAATCTTCAGACTGGATTGAGAGCGGATGTTTGGGGACATGACCGCGGCAGGTTGGTTCCGAGACATCAGTAGATCTCCGTGTTAAGCCTAATGTAGCGCGAAAGGTACAAATTGCCCAAGAGGGTTTTTATGTGATCAACGCGTGGTGGCCTTGTTGCTGAGTCCGCCACGAATCCGAATCGCTACTACCGCCGTATTGTTGCTAGGGATAGCCTAATGAGGCTCGGCGGCTTTCACGGCCCCTTTATGAATTAGTGATGACGATGACGCAGTGGGGGCTTGCCGGAAGTCGGCACGACGCGCGCGGGAGAAGACTCTCTCGCGGCGCGGCGGCCGTAATGGCGCTGGGCATTGTGGTGCTGTGGTTAGGTTGTTCGCCAGCCGCGGTGGCACATCCGATGCAGTTGCATCGTGTGGTGGGCGTGCACAAGGCAAGTAGCGTCAGTACGAGTCATGCCAAGGCTCGTGCCGTGTCGTCCGCGCACCACGCGCGCAAGGGTACGGCAAGGAAAGCGTTGTCGAAAGGTGCAGCGGTGAAGAAGAGCCAAACGAGGACCGGATCAGCGCCGCGTAAGGCCAATGTGCCTGCCGGGAGGTCCGATGCGCGCGCAAGGCTGCGCCATCCTCGGCACCCCGCACACGTCGACGAACACGAGCCGCCTGCGCTCCACCGGGTTAGCGCCAGCCGCCGATACAGGGGTCACAGCGCGAGGCTGGGCAGGTCCGAGGTTGCCGCAAGCTCCACAACGGAAGAGACGACGCATTCGGTACTCCCGGTTTCATCCAGAGACAACGAACGCGTTGTCAGCAGGCCGCTAACGGTAAATGACTTTGCGCGTGCAGCCAGCACTCCTGCTGCGACGGAAACGAGCGTCTTTGCAAGTGGTCAGTCGCATCCGGATGAGGATGTTAGTTCAGTGCCGGCGCGGGTAGGCGATACTTCGCTGAAGCTGCAGCCAGCAAGGCAGACGGCTGTGCTGGCACGGGTTGAGGCAGCGCCCTCGGAGAGCGAGCATGGATCGGCCCATCACACGGCACCTTCGGACCTGGTGGGCGAGCCCATTCAGGCACCGGAGAGAACGGTACGTTCTGCGGACGCAGAAGCTGACTCCGACGAAGCCGGGCTGCGTGCTCCATCGCGGCAGGAGTTGATGACCGAGGTAGAGCAGCCGATGGTGTTGCCCGGTCTGTATCGCAATGGCCGGCTGGTAGTGCCTCCGCCGCTAAGGGGAACGCGCGAGATTCTCGTTCACCAGAACACCATGGCCGATGAAGAAGGACTGCAACGCGTCGAGGACGACGCCGACCTTCGTCACATGCGCGCCACGCGCCAGCTCATCGACTTTCCGGAGAATGCGAGCCTGCATCTGAATTCGAATCTCGCTGACAATCATCGCTGCGCGCGGCCATGGGCGGTTCGATTCGCTTCGGATATTGCTCGCGCGTATTATGCACGCTTCCACGAGCCGCTGCAGATAAACTCCGCCGTGCGGACGGTGTCGTATCAAGTCCGGCTGCAGCGTGTGAATGGCAACGCTGCGGGCGTCCGCGGCGATGTAGCCTCGCCGCACCTTACGGGGGAGGCGCTGGACTTTGGCAAGCATGGCATGAGCGTGCAGGAGATTGCGTGGATGCGCCTTTACCTTATGCCGCTGATGCGCGGCGGCAAGCTGGACGTGGAAGAGGAGTTTCAGCAGGCGTGCTTCCACATCAGCGTGTATCGCACCTATCTGCCAGCCAGTAAACGTCGCTCCGTCGCGCGTCGCGAGGAAGCGCAGTTGAGCGAGCCGCGAGTGCCAAAGACTGCACGGCGCGAGGACCAAGTTCAGTAGCCAAGTGTACTGGGAGAGGGCGGCCGTAGAAAACCACGAGCCGCCCCATTTTTTTCTCAGTTAGTTGTTCGGATTGGGCGGGACCTTCGCGCCCTTCCTGCGGGCCTCGGATAGACCGATGGCGATCGCCTGTTTCGGGTTGGTCACAGTTTTGCCGCTGCCACCGCTCTTCAACTTACCCTGATGCATCTCGTGCAACTCCGTCTCAACCTGCTTGCCGGAGGATGGACTGTACTTCCGCGCTGCCTTCTTCGAGGGTGTTTTCTTTGCCGCTGCCTTCTTCGCTGTCTTCTTCGCTGCTTTGCTGGTTGCCATGGGCTGCCTCCCTTGAACTTGGAGGACAACTGTGCGGACTTCGTTGCATCAACTCTTCCTGCGTTTTCGACGAATGAGCAAGAATCCGAGCAGCAGCCCGATGCCAAGCGCGAGGTAGAAGCGTTGGCTGTGGTTGTGGCTGAGATTGCCGTTCTGCCACGCAGCGTAGGTTGCGTTGAGATCGGCGGCGAGGCAGGGGATCGTAATCGCGTTGAAGTTGTTCGTGGGCAACGACCCGAAGATGCGTGCGGGTTCGGGTGAACTACCGTCGCGATCCTTGGGGATGGCGGCCATGAGGGCGTTGATCTCGGCGTCGCGCGGGTCGTTGAAGAAGGCGATGTCGGCGGTATTGGGAAAGAGGGTGACGTGGCCGGTGAGCGCGTGCTCGATGGCGGAGACGCCGTCCTGGCAGACGCCGAGCGCGTAGTAGCCGCCGAAGGGAAGCGTGGGGTGCGCGGCGTGCAGATGCAGGTAGGCGACGGTCATGAGGCCCGCGAGGCGTGTGACCTCGATGGCTTGTGCGCCGGTGTATTCGTGGGCGTTGCGCTTGAGGACCCAGGGCTGGTCGAGGGTGTCCATGGTGCGCCACTCGGCTTTGCCGTCGATGCCGAAGTAGTAGGAGATGTCGGCGTTGATGATGGGGCCGCGTATGTGCCACTCGTACTCGGCGTGCGAGGCGGGGACGAGGAGGTGGCGGCCTCCGCCGTGCGGGATGATGAGCTGCGAGTCGATCCAGAAGGGGGCCATCACATCTTCGCCGTTGTAGTGGAGGTGCGCGAAATTGGCGAAGTAGCGGGCGTCGTCGACGGTGACGGTGGCGCCTGCGGCGATGAGTTGCTGCATCAGCCCTTCCGGTGTCCTTGCGGGTGTGTCTGCCATGCTGGCAGTGAAGAGCTTTGCGCCCTCAAGCTTGTTCACCGCTAATCGATTGAGAATGTCCGCGAGCTGCTGGGATTCGGAGTGTTCGCGTGCGAGGGCATTCGGGCCGTCACCGCGGGTCACGCCA
>DATCDL010000464.1:0-2459 GCA_036510715.1 Acidobacteriaceae bacterium | reverse complement strand
TCCCTTGCGGCAGTGCGCCAGACTCGATCATATCCTTCATCTGGGCATGGAGTTGGCGAAAAAGAGGGAATTTTTCGTGAGGCTTCAATGGACTGATTGCAAGCATGCCAATACCAGCCACAGGATATCACATTGGCTGCAATAATCATTCGATCACCCGGTAGTAAGCGATCAAATCGAGCGGCGGAGGCGTCCGATCCATGGCGCGCAGGAAGCCCGAGACCTGTCCGCGATGATGCGTCCCGTGATTCACCACGTGGAGAAGAATCTGCCACACCGGCTGCGAATAGGAACGTCCCTTCGTGTCCTGGTAGGAGATTACCCGCAGCGCATCGCCGTCAGTGAAATCGCGCAGCCACAGTTTCCAGCGCTGGTGCAAGGCCGGCCATTCGGTTTGAAGCAGGGTGAGATCGCGATCCTCGGGATCGACGAATGTAGCGCGCGGCTCGGCTAGGACTCGCGCCAGCCAGATGCGGTCGGCCGCGTAAATGTGGACCAGGGTATCGAGCACGGATTTATCGGCGGTCTTGAAATCGCGCGTGAGTTCTTCGTGCGAGAGCTTGGCGGCCGAGTCCAGCAAGCGTTGGGTGGCCCAAGCGGAAT
Organism: Acidobacteriaceae bacterium; assembly: GCA_036510715.1. Classification (GTDB taxonomy): domain Bacteria; phylum Acidobacteriota; class Terriglobia; order Terriglobales; family Acidobacteriaceae; genus Granulicella. The sequence continues at coordinate 1,856 of DATCDL010000464.1, read as the reverse complement.
AATCGAGCTGTAGTCGAAGAGTGTCGACGGAGACGGGCATCTTAAAAGTGTACCCGCAGACGCTGATGCTTAATCCGTGGATCTTCGTGGCGCACGCACTCCTGCGTGCCGCGTTCACACTCGTGTGAACGGTTTGTGTTGGCACTCTCGTTCGGCCGCAATGGGAGTCAAAGTGACGGCGAAGCCAAGCTTGCGAAGGTGGCGAACGTAACGTTTACGACGGCGTTCCAGCGCTTGCGAGTCCAGCAGTCCTGGTTCGACATAGGACACCTTGTCGTGCAGGACTTTCCAGATCACCCGTAAGAGTCGATGAGCGACGGCCCAAATCGCCGGTTTGGCGCCCAAGCGCGGCAACAGAGTCCGGAACTTTTGTTCGAAGATGCTGCCTTTGACCTGGACGGCGGCCCAGGCGCATTGAGTCAGCCAGCGTCGGAGCATCGGATTGCCTTTGGGCGACCGGCTGGAGTAGGAAACCTCGGCGCTTTCCTGGGTTCCGGGACAGACGCCGACCCAAGAGGCCAGCTTTTCCGGCGCCAGAAAAGCGCTGGCCTCGGGCCCCACTTCGGCGATGATCTGGTGAGCGGCGACATGGCTGATGCCAGGGATCTCCACCAACCGGCGGATGGCTGGCTCCCAGCTCTGCAGCGCCCGGGCCATCTGCGCCTCCAGTTGTTCGATGTGCGTAGCCAACTGCTCCCATTGCTCCAGCAGCATCTTCAGCAGCAGGCGTTGAGAGGAATCCAACTCCCCGCGCAAGGCTTCCTGTAACTGGGCCACCGGTGTCGTTAGTTTGTAACTGGCCAGAGCGGCCAACTTCTCCGGGTCGGTGGCGCCGTGCACCATCGCCCACAACATGGCTCGCCCGCTGACTCCCAACCGGTCGCTGACCACGCTAGACAGCTCCTGATTATCCGGTTGTTTCAGCAAGCCACAACAGGTAGTATGAACGAGTGCCTCGGCCGGGATTTCCCAAAAGCCTGCGGGAGTTTCAATCGAAGTTTGCTACCGAAGGAGCATGCCAACAGTATCTGGCCGCCTGCCGTTGGCCGGATGGCTTCGTGTGTCCGAAATGTGGAAACCGACGCGCCTATGAATTAGCGAACCTCAGACGGTGGCAGTGTGCCGGCTGCCGGTACCAGGTTTCGCTGACGGCCGGGACAATCCTGCATAATACGAAAACGCCGCTGGCGGTTTGGTTCTGGGCCGCATACCTAATGACCACTGACAAGCGCGGGCTCTCCGCCTTACTTCTGCAGCGCCAGCTTGGTCTGTCACGTTACGAGACGGCGTGGATGATGCTGCACAAGTTCCGGCGGGCCATGATCAACCTGAAACGCGAACCATTGCGAGGCGATGTGGAGGTTGATGATACATGGGTTGGCGGTACCCAAGCCGGCTTGCGGGGCAGTCGCCAACTCAAGGGACGCAAGGCGGCGCTGGTGCTGGTGGCCGTCGAGAAGCGGGGGCGAACTACCACCGGGCGCGCACGCATGGCGGTGATCCCGGACTTCAGAAAAGAGACTCTGTTGGGCTTCCTTAAAGACAACGTAGAGCCAGGTTCCACTGTATACACCGACGGACTGAAGAGCTTTACTGGGTTGAAAGAGGCTGGCTTCCAACACGTGTCTCGCATCCAACCGCTGCGAAGCGACCTGCGAAAGGGCGTGAAGTCGGTAGTGCCTCTGGCGGACCGGGCCATTGGCAATCTCCAGCAGTGGCTCCTTGGGACTCATCACGGCGTCAGCCGCGACCAACTCCAGGTCTACCTGGATGAATTCGTCTTTCGTCACAATCGGCGGAAGACGCCGATGGCTGCGTTCCAAACACTGCTTGGACTTGGGGCTGGGCATAAACCC
>DATCDL010000463.1:0-12328 GCA_036510715.1 Acidobacteriaceae bacterium | reverse complement strand
CCTGCCGATAGCACCAAGCTGGTCAGCAGGCGTCAGCGCGTTGTGGTTGTCACTTCCGCCTACCGCGGTCAGCCGATGGCCCGCTGCAATTTCCCTATCCCATAGATCCTCGCTCGAAAGCATCATGCCGCCGCCGTTGATCACCTCGACACCCGTGAAGAGGCTCATGTCACCCGGCGTTGAGGGCGTCCACCCACACCCCATGCATATCTCACCGCTGGGCGCGTCAGCATGATTAATGGACGCAATGGCTCCCTTGGATCGGACATCCCGCAGAATAGCGTTGATGTCGAGTCCATCGTGGCTCACGGCGCGATAGTCAATGAACTGCGTCGTTCCGAAGACGTTGAAGTGGCCCCAGAAGGTCGTGATTTCGCGAGCCGGGATTAGTAGCACCTTATCGAAGTAGGGCTGCAGTTCCCGCATCGCATCGAACTGCGAAACGGTGTTGTGATCTGAAATGGCAATGAAGTCTAAATTGCGCGACGCTGCGGCCTGTACGGTAACAAAGACAGGACATGGGACGCGCTTGCCGGCCTGGCTCATGCAGCTTCCGTCGCTATGCGCGGTATGCATGTGCAGGTCGCCGCGATACCAACGTGAACCATGCGCCAACGGCTCGGACGCAAAGCTGCTGTCCTCCGCCGGAGGGTTGAAACGAATCTCTGCCCGGTAGTGAGAGACAACGCCAACGCGGATATTAGGCACGGAGAGCAGCAACTTCCAGCTACCGGACGGAATCTTTCCCGGTAGATAGGATGGCGTCGCGTCCGTTTCGCTGATGGTGAAGTGGCTCTTGTTGCCGCCGCTGGCGCCGCGAAAACCATCTGGACCAGCAACGCCCAGATCGATCGCTGTATGTTGCTCATGCCCGGTATAGCTGAAGTCGACACTGAGGCGATGCACACCCGCGGGAACCTGAAACGGAACCTCAACGTAGGTCTTGTTTTGTGCGCTGGTCACCGTGCCCTCGAGTACCAGAGAAGGAGACGTGGACTGTGCGCTGAGCACCGGTGCAAGGAGGAGCCACAGGACGAGCCATGGACGGAACTTCATAGGAAGATATCCTAGCAAAAGAAGCGGCCCGGAATCACTGCTGCTGCAGCTGCCGATTGCATTGCACCTTATCCCACTGTCTACGACCGCTGGCCTGCGCCACACCGTACAACGTGAAAAGCGGCTGCACTCCGATTCGAAGTGCTATGAGAGCCTCTGGACCGAGCCTGCGCATCCAACCTACGCTGCCATGGCGTACCAGCCTAACCTCGCCGGGAAAGGCCACATCCTTCTGATGGAGGGACTCGACGTGGCCGGAACCCAGGCTGCCGCTGAAGCCCATTCGCATGGCGAAACTCTCCTGCACGTGCTGCGCGCAGCCACGACGCCCAATGGCAATCTGCGCCCATCTGAGGGACTGCTTCAATCCACAAGCATCGAATCCAACGCGGCCACTACGCGAGTGATTTTTTCTCGCATTGAGTAATGCGAAGCTCCATTCCGCCCTTTCGGCTGGATGAGCCAGGGCGCCTTCAAAGGCAAAAGCGCGGCCCCGTTGTGAAAGTGCTAGCCACTCACGACGAAACAACACTCATACCGCCCCGCGTTCCAACCAACATCGATTGCGTACCAGGTGAGAAGCCAGCCACCGGATTCTGAGCTGATTCCTAGCCTGCGTTTGGTGGCGATGCTCTAGGGAATAATCACGACGATCATATTGGAAGGAACGCTTTCGACCCCGGAAGCATCAACACTATCTACGATGTAATCGTAGGTCAGCCCGGTTTGGGCGGTACTATCCACGTAGGTCGTCGCAGTATCGCCAGATGAATTCATCAGTGCATACGTGGAGCTGCCTACCGGTGATCGATAGATGTCGTATCCCGCTACTGGATCGGCGGAGCTAGTGGGTGCATCCCAACTCAGATTGACCGTATAAGATGCCGCCACCACTGTACCGCTGAGCGGGATCACGGCAGTCCCGTTCGTCGAAGAGTTGCTTGTGATCGTAAGCTGGCCCGACGCCGCGCCGGTAACAGTAGGATCGAACAGCACGTTCAGCGTCACCGCCTGGGAGGAATTCAAAGTGATCGGGAACGTGACCCCCGAATCCGTGAAGCCTGCACCCGTTACCTTCGCCGCAGTGACCGTTACGGATGCGGTGCCTGTGGACGTCAATGTCACTGCATGCGTTGATGTCGTGTTCACCACTACACTTCCGAACGGAATGCTGGTTGAACTGATATTCAGAGTCGCTATGCTTGGGTTCAATTGCACGATGGCGTAGGCCGAGACCGCAGGATTAGCCACGCTCGTCGCCGTGACGTTAACGGTCTGGGCCGTGGTGATAATAGCCGGTGCCGTGTAGAGGCCGGCCGCCGAGATGCTCCCCACTGCTGCACTCAGCGACCAGGTCACAGCCGTGTTCGCGGTGTTCGCGACAGTCGCGGTGAACGCCTGGGTCTGCCCTGGGGTGAGAGTCACGCTGGTTGGATTCAGGGTGACGTTCACGATCGGTGTAAGCGAGACAGTGGCGTGCGCCGAGACCACAGGGTTCGCCACGCTGGTCGCTGTCACGGTCACGGTCTGGGCAGTCGTGATCGAAGCCGGTGCAGTGTAGAGGCCAGCAGTCGAGATGCTCCCGACCGCAGCACTCAGCGACCAAGTCACCGCCGTGTTCGTGGTGTTCGCGACCATCGCGGTGAAGGCCTGGGTCTGCGAAGGCGTGAGGCTCACGCTCAGTGGCGTCAAGGTCACACTCACAGCTGGTGTGAGCGAGACAGTGGCGTGCGCCGAGACCGCAGGATTAGCGACGCTGGTCGCTGTCACGGTCACGGTCTGGGCCGTCGTGATGGTAGCCGGTGCAGTGTAGAGGCCAGCAGCCGAGATGCTTCCCACCGCGGCACTCAGCGACCAAGTCACAGCCGTGTTCGTGGTGTTCGCGACCGTCGCGGTGAAGGCCTGGGTCTGCGAAGGCTTGAGGCTCACGCTCAGTGGTGTCAACGTCACGCTCACGGGCGTGGCTGGATTCAACTGCAGGACAAACCTCTCGTTTACACCGCCCACGTTCCCCGCAAGTGTTACGGTTTGCGTGGTGCTGACCGCAGACACGACAGCTGTAAAACCGGCGCTGGTCGCCTTCGGCGGCACCATTACAGTGGCCGGAACCGTCACGGCCGCATTACTGCTCGACAGGCTCACAATCAGGCCGCCTCTCGGCGCTGCCGCGCTCAGCGTCACGGTGCAGGCATCCGTCTCAGGACCCGTCTCTGACGCACCGCTGCACGCTAGCGCGCTCAATACCGCGGGTTTCGGCCTCCCCTTGCCCCATATGTCAACCGCCGCCCTCGGGTTAGTCGAAGAGGTACTGCTGATCTGCACTTGACCCGTCGCAACGCCGACGACGGCCGGATCGAATTGCACACGCAGCGTCGTCTGCTGGCCCGGCTGCAACGTAATCGGAAAGGCTGGGTACAACAGAGTGAATCCAGGGACGGAGACCGATGCATACTTTATTTCGACAGCGGCTGTGCCTGTCGATTTCAGGGTGATAGCGTGAACCTCCGTCGTACCCACCACCACGTAGCCGAAGGACATGCTGGCCGGGCTGATGCTCAGCTCTGGAACTGAAGTCTGTGGGGCGCCGAACATGCTTAGCGGAAAACAGCAAAACAACACGGTCAGCAGAACCACAAACCACCTTTGGTTCAGCCACCAGGCCTGAGCCTGATCATGCGCGAAAAACTTATCTGGTTGCGAACCGGAACTGAGGCTCCACAGAAGTGCAAATCGTGTCGCTAGTACTGAGTCTGGTGTGGAAGCAATGAGGATTTGATCTGTTTGTTTAGTTTCTGAAGGCGTTTCCGCCCCTAGGTATACACTTCCACACACGCCCAGCTTTACACTCATCCCGTAACTCCCAATCTGCCCCAAAACCCGTGTGCCCGCGTGCGCAGAATAGGAGTTGTGCCCGACTACATCCAACGTTAGATGCAACTTTTTGGGTTGCCCATGTAAGCACCTATGTATCTGCGATTTAGCAGTTGTGGGAACTTGCTGTCACCGACAGCGGCAAAAGTGACTCCTTGGCCCAGCCTCCGATCTTGATCCTGTCCCACTCTGAAAGGATGCGAGGCGCAAAGGTATGACGTGGATCGTATCGGCCGTCCTTCTCTCGCTTCGGAATGCCGCCGACACGGTAGCGTTCGTAAACATGCCTGGCTGCCTTCTGTTTCCTCGGAGTAACAAGTCCTCCGAAAGTAAAATTGCAAAGGATCAACAGAAGGATCACCGTAACTTTTGAGCATGAAAAAGCCTCTCAGTTTGAGAGGCCTAGGTGTGGAGGGTCAATAGGTTATTCCGATCGAGTGTGGTAGTCCATCTGATCTCCTGAGTCGCAAAAGTCTTCGTAAACTCAGCTTCACGGTTCTTGATCGGATGGACAACCTATTGAAATCTCACACCTAGGTCGTTGCAACCTATTCATTTTGTCGATTTCATCTTGGTGCCGGGAGGGGGAATAGAACTTTGGAAGATATTGATAGCACGTAAGCTACTAATTCCAGATTCGGCACAATCGCTCGATTCTTTGCAGAAGACAGGGCAACTCGAGAACACAGTCATTCTTTTCGTTTAGGCAGGCGAAGCTGCGTCTGGTAACTTTCTCTCCGAGGCATCTCATGATCTCGCGCAACGAAAGCCCAGGTTCGAGGTCGAGCTGTCAGGTGTATTCGAGCTCCTGGCTGCCACACGATAGCGGTTGCAGTACGACTTGTGACAAAGAAACGAACCGCCTCGCATAACTCGGCTCGATCCGTTGGGCGGCCCTTGCGGGTTGTTTCGGTCAGCGGTGCGATGAAAATCGGGGCTGAACCAATCGGCGCACCACTCCCACGCGTTCCCTGCAACGGAGTAAATGCCAAAGCCGTTGGGAGGAAAGGCATCGACTGGAGAGGTGCCTTTGTATCCGTCATCGCCGGTATCTTCGTCAGGAAAGACACCCTGCCAGATGTTGCAGCGATGTTCGCCGCCGGGTCGCAACTTGTCGCCCCACGGATATGTCTTTTGCTCCAAGCCACCGCGTGCCGCATATTCCCATTCGGCCTCGGTGAGCAGACGCTGGCCGGACCATCGGCAAAAGGCTTCGGCATCGTTCCATGAGACATGGACGACGGGATGCTTGCCGCGGCTGCGAACATCGGAATACGGGCCCTCTGGCGTATTCCACTTTGCACCGCGGACCTTACACCACCAGGGCGCGGCGGCGGCGGTGTCTTCGATGAGCTCCTGGCGACGCTCTCTTGGAATGTGCCCCAGGAAGACGAAGGACCAGCCAAAGCGTTCGGCTTCCGTCTTGTAGCTTGTAGCTGCAATAAAGTTCGCAAATAGTTCGTTGGTGACAGGATATTTATCGATGAGGAAAGGCGAGAGACTGACTTCACGGACCGGCCCTTCGCCGTCCTGCGGGAAGCCCTCAACGCTATCGGTACCCATGAGGAATTTGCCTCCGGGAAGCTGAACCATGCGGGCGAGAACATCCTCCGTTGGCTCGTGCGGGAATGGCAAGACCAACGGGCTCTCCGAGCTTATCGTGCGGGCTACGGTGGGAGTGCAGCATTGTTTCGAATGGATATCAGCGGAGTCACTCTGCATAGGAACAAAGACCATGAGATTACTTAGTGGACAATTCTATTCTGTGAGACGGCGGAGATAAGCTGTGATTGCGGTCATGCGTAGTAGTGAATTGGCGTAATGATTGTCTCCGCCTCACCGGCCGCGACGATGCGTTTCTGCAACTCCTCGCGGAGTTGGTCTGCAATCTGTTTATACTCCGGACGCCCGACCAGGTTAACCAATTCGGCTGGATCGCTCGCCAGGGAATACAGGGCAAAGTCCTGGTATTGTGTGCCATACTCAGCTTGACCACCTTTCACTGTTGGGTCGAAGACGCAGTAGCACCAGTCACGGGTGCGGATACCGCGCCCGCAGATAGATTGGCTGATCTGGAAGTACGCCGTCGAATCCCACGCCACACGTGTTTTGGGGTCCTGCGCCAGCCGCTTAAGTGGCTTTCCGCGCATGCTTGAGGGCGGCTGTATGCCCGCGCCATCCAGCAGTGTTGGCGTCAGATCCAATAGCGAGACCACCTCCTCGATCACAACCGATTGATCGAAGCCGGGCCCTGCAATCACGAACGGCACACGGAGCGAAGAGTCGTGTGGAGAACGCTTGTACTCTCCCAGCCGCGTACGGAAAGTGCAGCCGTGGTCAGAAAAGAAAACAATGATGGTGTTGTCGAGTTGTCCGGTCTTCTCCAGCGCAGCAACCAGGCTGCCGACGCAGTCGTCGATGGCCTGCACACAGCCGTAATAGACTGCAATGCGCGAACGCCAATTGCCCGGAAGATTGCGGAGGTCTTCCGGGATGTACGGATCGGCATAATCGGGGCGGTCCGGATGGACCAAAGCGTCCACGTCATTTTGCTGGGCGGCCACAAGCTGCGAGCGATAGAGCTTCCAGGACAAATCGTCTGTATAGCGCCTCGGCGGAACGAAGGCGTCAATGTCATTCTGATGGTGCGGCTCAAGCTGCGAGAGAAAGAGCAGCCACGGCTTATCGTGCTTCCGCTCGATGAACTCCACACCGCGGTTCGCTATGAAATCGACGCGATACTCGTCCTTGAAGCCAATGTCGTTGCCGTCATTATCCCAATAGCTTCCTTCATACGGATGCGAGACGATTTCCGTCACGTTCGCTCCCTCCCACAGATCGTCGAAGCCACCGCGCGATGGTCCCGGTGGAATCCATCCCAAATGTTTCTTGCCGTTTCCAGGTTCGTTTTGAAAACGTGCCACTTGCCCACGAAATTCGTCGTATAGCCGTTCTTGCGGAACTCCGTGGCAATCGTCGGCAACGAATGATCAAGTTCGAGGCCGAGCTTCCAGAGGCCCACGTCCGTCGCATACATCCCTGTCATAAACGAGGCGCGTGATGGGGAGCAAAGCGGCTGATTCGTGATGCATTGCCGGAAGTTCACGCCACGCGCGGCTAATGTGTCGAGATGCGGCGTCTTAACGGAAGGATTCTCATGGTTTGCACCAATGAAATCGGCGCGGAACTGGTCGGAACAAATCATCAGCACATTTGGCCGGGCAGAGGAAGCCGGAGCGGTGTCGATAGCACTGGCAGCTTCCGCAGTGCTGGCTCCGACGACAGCCACAGCGCCAGAAGCCAGGGCAGCGTTACGCAGAAAGTCGCGCCGGGTGCCCGTGAGCAGACTACAGCGCGATGCGCCGCAGATTGGGTAGGAGGCACGACACTGTTCGATGCGGGTACCTTGCCTGGCCGCTTTATCAAAATTAGGAGTCTTCGTGAAAGGATTGCCATAACAGGCGATGGCATCTGCGCGAAGCTCGTCCGGCATGAAAAGCACCAGATTCTGGGGCCCTGTGGAGCGAGACGGCTTCATCGCCTCCCGAGCGACAACTGAGGTGATGGGATTATTCTGCGGTATCGCACCATTGAACAGCGTAGCGACGGTGCCTGCGAGGAAGCCGCGGCGCGAAATCTGGTTCATGGTGAGCCAAAACAAATGGCCGAAGTGGGCCCGAACAAGTTGCCAAACGCACGGGTCATCGGTGAGCTAGTCAGCAGCGTTTTTTCGGAGGTCAATTGAGATGCAATTAGAACTGGTACTTTGCCGAGAATTGTACCTCCCGCGCCATGGATCGGACCGAGGTAATCTGCCCGAAGCTGGTGGTACCCGCTACAATCCCCGGATTGCCCAGGCTGGTTAGGTTGAGTGCATTGAAGGCATCGACTCGGAAGCCGATCTTCTGTTCCCGCACAATCGCAAAGTCCTTGAAAAGGGAAAAGTTGTATTGCTGGAACCCTGGCGAGCGTTCAGAACCAACAGCCGCATTGCCATACGTCCCGGCTGTAGCCTGCGTATATGCGGTTTGCACCGAGGGATCGGTACCGAACCACGCGGTAAAGCTGCGATGAACAATATGGAGAACACCATTGTGGTTCGCACGTTGGGTCTTGTTGTTGGTGTAGGCATTATTTACGTTGGAATTGATCGTCAAAGGGAATCCACTGTAGGCGATGCCTGTACCACTAACCTTCCATCCGCCTACGATCTCATTCATAAGATCGCCCATCCGGTTGCCAAGCAACTGACCGCGACCAATCGGCAGTGTGTACACCATTGTCCCGCTAGCATTGTTACGAACATCCGCCGAGTTCGGGCCATATTCGGCGCTATTGTTATAGGCATTTTCTGCATACGCGCTGGAACCGCTGACACCCGATACCCCAAAGAATCCCAAGGTGTTCGTCATGCCCCGAGAGAAGGTATAGTTCAGGCGGAAGCTCAAGCCACGCGATAGATGCTGATTGAGCGTTGTCTGTAGCGCGTTATAGTTCATCATTCCTTCAGAGACCGTGCCGACAATGTTTCCATTTTGTGACACAAGCGCCTGGTATGGTGCCGGATCGGCAGTCGCACAATACGTGGTATTGGGATTTGCCTGCAACACACCGTTCTGGTAGCACGGTTGATGCAACTGGTTCAGCGCTACAGCCTGGACAAGATGCTGCCCGGACTCTCCCACGTATCCAATGGTGAGCGAACTTACGTTACTGATTTGATATTCAGTGGTCAGACTATACTCGCCGATAAATGCAGGACGAAGACCTTGCGCATAGGCACGATATGTCGTTCCTCCATAATTTGGATTGCCACCTGATGTGAAACCACTTTCGACCGGGAAGTATTTTCCTGCGCTTGTCGTTGTTGGTGCTGTGCCTGTTGCCTCGAAGGACGGCTCGAACGGAGGGTTATAGGTGAGCCGCAGATTAGCACCAGTGCCCTCCATAAAGGTCGTTACGCCATATCCAGCACGAACGACAAACCTCGCTGTCGGTTGATAAGAAAACCCGACCCTTGGTTCAAAATTGGCATAGGTGGAAGTATAGCAAGCCCGGGTTGGGCAGATCGTCGAGCCTGCCGGCGCCGACGCAGGGATGCTCCCAGCGAACTCAACCGTTCCGTTAACAAGATTTACATTTGCTTGTTTATCGTGCACTTCATATATCGGCTGATCATACTCATAGCGCAACCCTAGATTCACGGTCAGGTTTGGCAACAGCTTCCAGTCGTCCTGCAAAAAGGCAGCCGAGCGCCACTGGCGCTGCCCGGATGGGCCTTCAACACTTCCTGTACCGAGAAAGTAGGCGCGATCCAGGACGAAGTCTGCCGGACCATATCCCGCGCCGCTTTTCACCGTTTTGCTCCCATTGCCTATCGCCGGATTTCCGGTGAAGTTACCGTTGTAGGTGAAGTAGCCCATCGCGCCGTCGTTACCCGGATAGAAATTATTCTCCTGATAGCGCAGAAACTGTACTCCAGCCTTCGTAAGGTGCTTGCCATGTTGCCAGGTGAGATTGTCAGAGTAATCAAACACCGTGTTAGCAGGGACAGTCACCAGGGCATAGTTTCCCATCGACGTGAGACCGGTTGGCTCCAACTCGCTGAATCCGGGATAAGGCTGCGACGCTGGTATGCCCAGGAGCGAATTGCCCTTCAGGCCAAAACCGCCCGAGCGGTCGTACGGAATCCCTGTAAGCCAGAGAGTGCGGGTAAATCCAGCTCGGAACTCGTTCACGATACTCGGCGTCATCATACGCACATAATTGATCGCCAGGCCTTTCGTCGGATACACGGAGGCACCGGGGAAAGTGACGGCAAGCGGAGACACGGACGAGTCGCCAGCAGTACTCATCAACCAGCGCACAAAAATTCGGTCGTTCTGAGTGGGAACCCAATCCACTTTGATATCGCCCTGGTTGTTATAGTCTTGGCTCTTCGACGCCCCTGTATAGTTGTTCGCTACAGGAAAATTAGGCGTGGGCGTGGCATTTGGTAACGGATAGAGTTCAGGATGTGCAATCAGGTAGGCCGCGGCGGAACTTGTGATCGGCACCTGGTTGTTGACATACTTAGCGAACCCGTTGTCAGGGTTATAGAGCTGAATCAAGGAACTCTGGTTTGCGCAAACACCTCCCGTCCTGCTGCACATGATTGCCGGATCCAGCAGCTCCGAGAAGTCACCGGTGCGCATCTTTGCCGATAAGACAGAGGCAGATGCCAACCCACCATTGTGACGACGAACCCCTTCGTAATCGACGAAGAAGAAGAGTTTATTCCGCAGAATCGGGCCACCGAGTGTCCCACCGAAGATGGTCTGAGCATACGGATTACGAGGGATGACCTGGCCCGGAACATGATCCTTGTTGCCCCAGGTGTTCGCATCAAAGATCTGGTCTCTCATGAACATGAAAGCAGATCCATGGAAGCGATTTGTTCCGCTCTTGGTGACCGAGATGATGTCGCCGCCATTGACATTGCCATACTCGGCCGGCGCGTTGGCAGAGATGATTTTGATCTCAGACAAAGCATCAGGACTCGGGTTATATCCCACCGAATTACTGATTGTCTGATTGATCTCAATGCCATCGAGAATGTAATTATTTTGCTGTTGACGATTGCCATTGATGGATGGCTGAGTCTGACCGTTGGTGCTCCGCTCCGTTCCAAGCTGCCCGCCAAAAGCACTAACGGATGGGCTTACAGCCCCTGGCGTGTAAAGCGCCAACTGTGCAAAGTTCCTTCCGTCCAACGGGACGCTCTCAATGGTGTAGCTGTCCAACGTCGTCGCGATGGTTCCATTTTCTGTGTTCAGCAAAGGCAGAAGAGTTCCACTCACCTCAACCTGCGCCGATTGTGAGCCCACAGTGAGCTTTGCGTTAAATTCGGCGGTCTGTTGAACCTCTAGGACAAACGGCCCATACGACTGAGCACGAAAGCCCGGAGCCTCTACCTGCACCTTGTAGTGGCCGATCTGAAGAAAACGAATGCTGTAAATTCCCTGCTTGTTGGTAGCGGTGTTGACCTTCACACCAGTGTCAACATTCGTCGCAGTAACTTTCGCCCTACCACCACGGCACCGGAGGTATCCGTTACCGTCCCTCCCACATTACCGGTGATGGTCTGTCCAAAGGAGACCGACGTGAACATGAAGGCAAAGACCATAGCCATTATCGATCTTTTAGATACGTGCGGGCTTCCTTGTTGCATCTCGTCTCCTTGAAATACTTCAGCTAAAACGTGCCCTCGACCTTAATTCCTGACCAATGGAGGTTTCTCTGGACAGAACATCAAGCCACAATCAGAGGATTGTACAAACGATTCGACAATCTATCTTAGCGAATGTATATTTAGGTTTTGCACTTTGTCAATCGCTAATTTTTACTTTTTCTCGAATGAAAATCTTATGGCCTCTGAAGTAATCAATGTGTTGTCCGAGGGTCGATGAAACGAATTATGCTTGAGGGGATGATCCTGCTGGGCAGGAAGGAACGTGTGAATGGCAGAAGCGGAAACACAACCTAAACGAGTGAAAATAATAGATGTAGCTCGCGAAAGCGGATTTGCTCCTTCTACTGTTTCTATTGTTTTGAACAACGCCCCGGTCTCCAGGCGTGTTCCGGCACAGACCCAAGAGCGGATTCGCATGGTGGCGAAGAAGCTTAGTTACCGACCCAACATCTTTGCTCGCTCGCTGCGCGGCAGTCGCAGCCAGACTATTGGGATCATCATTTTCGATATCTCCGACCCGTACTGTGCTCTGGCGCTCGATGGCATCCAGCGCGCGCTACTACCCACGCCATATTTACCGCTCATGATGGATGCACGTAGCGATCGAGAACAGTTCGAAAACTACATGAAAATCCTTGTGGAACGACGGGTGGAAGGATTAATCGTTGTAGCCACCTGGCAATTGGAGCAATCAAAGTTTTTCCTTGACGCCAGACGCGAACTGCCCATCATCATCGTCGGTCGCGACTTGAGTCGTTACGGCATCTCATCGGCAATTGTCGACAATGAGGCCGGCGGATATATGGCTCTCCAGCATCTATACGAACTGGGGCATCGCGAGATCGCGATCATTCGCGGCCCTGACAAGATGTCAAACGGAGACAATCGTTGGCGCGGAATGCAACGTTTCTCCAAAGAATATCGCTTCCCTCTCGTGATGAAGCGAATCCGCAAACTCCCTGACTCATGGACGGCGGCAACTGCTTTTTCCCTCGGCGAGGAACTCACACGCGAATTGATTGGAAAATCCCTGCGCTTCACAGCCCTGGCAGCTTTTGACGATATCACTGCTCTTGGCGCGGTGCGCGCGCTCAGCAACGCCGGCCTGAGCGTACCTGGGGACTGCTCCGTGATTGGGTTTGACGACGTGCCTCAAAGTGCCACGTGCAC
>DATCDL010000462.1:0-9221 GCA_036510715.1 Acidobacteriaceae bacterium | reverse complement strand
CCTCAGCAGTCTCCTCATCGGCTATCCCTACAGCTACACCGTCGCCGTTGCGCCACCCTATTTCTCCAACGGCCAGCACATCGGCGCAGCCGCCATCAATCGCAACGACGTCAACGTCTACCTCCAGGACACCTGGAAGCTAAACGATCGCTTCACGCTGAATTACGGTCTGCGGTTCGAGTACTACTCTCCCATCACCGAGCGCGCCCACCGCACGTCGAGCTTCCTCGACGTCACTCCCCCCGCCGGAACACCGCAGCAATACCTCATCAATCCCCAGCCCGGATATCAATCCGGATGGAACGGCTGGGGCCCGCGAGTTCAGCTCGACTGGCGAGCTCCGCAAAAATTACTCGTCCACATCGGTGGAGGAATCACAGTCATCCCGCCCAACATCTGGCAGGACAATTACCTCACCGGCTCCACCCCCTTCGTCGTCTATCCGCGAGTGAACGCCGCAAAGAACGCAGAGATTCCCTACGGTTTCCAGATCACCCCCTCTGAACTTCCGCATGCCTACACGCCCACCGGGCAGGACATCTTCGCCAGCGGAGACCCCAAGCAGGTTCCCGCAAACACGGTCATGGATGTGAACCGTTACGAGCACGACGTCGCTGCACTCGCGCCCGGCCAGCAGTTGTCTCTCCTCAATCTCAGCGCCATCGACCGCAAATTCGGCGACGGCTTTTTACAGACCTGGACCGTCGGCCTCGAGCGGCAATTCGGTGGCCTCACAGCCGACGCAACCTACATCGGCACCGCCGCATTCCGCCTCCCTCGTATCGCGTTCCCCAACGCCTATCCCGGCGCGGATCCCGGCTTTGCGCCCTACACAAACTTCGACAGCAACGGAGCAGTGACCGGAGGCTTCGGCTTCGAATCCGTAATCTCCAACACCTCGCACTCTTCCTATAACGCTCTCCAAACCTCGCTCTCAGGAACCGTCGTGCATGGCGGACCCAGCATTCAGGCCGGATACACCTTTGCAAAATCCCTCGACGATTCGAGCGGTGTTCAAGGAGGAACCGGCAGCACGGGAGCCGTCACTCTATCCGCTCCGCAAAATCCCTTCAACGTCCGCGCCGAAAAAGGGCCGTCTGATTTCGATGTAACGCACGCCTTCACCCTCAGCGCCGCGCAGGATCTGCAACTGCAGAAAGTATCCTTCCTCCGCCCCATCCGCAAGTCCGTCACCGCAGGTTGGGAACTCCTGAGCATCTCCACCATCACCACCGGCTCCCCCTTCACGGTCTATTCCGGAATTCAGCAAACAGGTGCAGGCACCTACGGCACAGACCGTCCAGACCAGGTTGCAACACCGCAACTATCCACCGCGAAAAGCTCCACCCGGCGTCGCGAAGACTACTTTGGCCGAGGCACCAACAACAGTTCCTTCTTCTCCATCCCCATCGAAATTCCCGGCGGCACCGGCCCCAACTCAGGCCGCTTCGGCACCCTCGGCCGCAACACCTTCTTCGGCCCCGCCTACTACGACTTCGACTACGCCCTCATCAAGAGCACGCCCTTCGGCCACCGCCCCTCCGGCGTCGAGCGAGGAGACATTCAATTCCGCGCAGAGTTCTTCAACATCTTCAACGTCGTCAACATGGGCCTTCCCGCCAACACCATCAAGGGTTCAGGCTTCGGCATGATCAGCAAGACCGCCGGCACCTCGCGCCAAATTCAATTCTCCGTAAAGCTGGTCTACTAGCGAACCATTCCGCGGTCCGCCGAAGCCACAGCCTCATTGATTGAGGCTGTGGCTTCTCCGTTGTCGAGGAATTTTCTTCGATCAGCTTGAACCGGTTGCGCTCATCTTCTTCCCTCGTGCCTTCCATCCGCAGCGCCGCCAGTTGCTTCACCAGGCCTGGAATATCCTCGTGCTTCCCGCTCTTGCGCAGCGCCGCAATCAGACGATAGAGTGCCGTTTGATCCTTCGGGTCGATCTCCAAAGCTTTGCGGCATTGTTCCGCCGCCGCCTCATTCTCTCCCACCGCAAGTTCGAACTTCGCCAGCGCATCACGAGCGGATCCCAGCGAAGGACGCAGCGCGACCGCCTTTTTTGCAGCCTCCATCGCTTCCCGAAACTCCGCGCTGCCAGGCTCAGGGCCGCGCTGTGTCAAAAGATCCGCAAGCGAATCCAGCAGGTACGCGTCATCCGGTTTCCTGGACAACTCCTTCCTCAGCGTCGCCAGAGCTTTGTCAGGATCCTTCTCCTGCAGTGCGACCAGCCCCTGCGCCGCGGAGGCAATCGATCGCCCCGGATCGAGAGCATCCGCCTTTTCAAAGTCTGTCTGCGCCTGGTCGAACTGGGCAAGCTGCACATAGAGGATTCCCCGCGTGAGATACAACAAGGCGGCCTTCGGTTCCATCTTGAGTCCGGCATTAATCATATCGATCCCAACTCGATACGACTGATGGTCAAACGAAACGTTGGCGAAGTCGACATACAGATTAGAACCCGAAAGGATTTGTTTGCCCACCAAAGGCCCCGCTGGCTGGCTGGCTGGCCTGTCAATGGATTGTACGTTCTCGATTCCGATACAGGATTGTCTTGCACCAACGCCAGAAGGTTATTGAATACAAAACTAGGCCGGGCATAGTTCGGCGTAAAGTCGCCGTGTTCAATCCCCTTGGCTCCATCGTAGCCAAACTTGATCGTGTGCTTACCATGGGCCGCAGTCAACACTGAGCGCCAGTTGTACATGGGGCCACGATATTCTCCAGGCCCAAATCCTCCCCCCACCGAGAATCCTTCCGACACATCGCTAACGCTTATGTCTGGCACCTTCAGGTCAGTCGCGTTCTGTCCGTTCGCCCCACCCACACTGGCAAAAGCAAAGGACGACTCCCACAATAGTTTCGAGCTGAACGTATGCGTGTAGTCGACCTGCCCATAGCGATTCGCCATAAGATTCTCTGCCTGCAAATTCGCCCTCGGAGAGAGCTGCTGCTGGCTGAAGCTATCGTTGTAGTAGCTCAGGCAGAGCCGGTCCTTTGGGGTGAAGTATTCGTCCACGCGGAAGTTGTATTGCAGAGCGTTGTACAAGGGACTCGCTGCAAAGTTTCCTTCGTCAATCACGCTCAGGTTGCAAGGGATGTCTGTTGACGATTCCGGACCGCAATTGGCCGAGCCGAATGCGGTCTGCGCAGAAACCACGGTGCCGTTGGGAACCAGGAAGCTCGGCGTCCATGTGCTAAGAACCTGCGTGCCGACTGAATTCGGAAAATTGGATTTCGCGAACGCTACAAATGCCGGATCTTCATACGTCCGTTCGCGCTGATCTGCGGTGTCTGTGTGCCGAAATTATCCGCAAAATCACCCGGAGATTCTCCCGCGCCGCGAGTGCCCGTTCCCACAACGCCAGGCGCAACGGCGAGAACATCCCATAGGTTGCGATTGGCCGCGGGAAGATTGCGGACGGTTTGCGAACTGAGTGTAGTCTCCAGCCGGCTGTTGTCTACATCGATCGCCCCTGCTTCATCCAAATGCGTCACCGCAGAAGTTTCCGCTTGGCTGCAAGGTCACGCCAGGCGCGCCCTCGAAATCGGGATTCCGCACCAGCCTTCAAAACTCCCGGGGCATGAGCCTGACCCACCACCATGACCTCTCCTGCCGAATGTAAGATATCGATCGAAACCCTCCCCCCGCCTCGATCCGGGGCCAACTCCATCCTTCCCGCCACCGTGGTCAACGACAAACACACGCCGCGGCACGATCTTGTCTCGACTTTTTCCCACCACCAAAATCATTCTGCAAAATCCAGATATGATCCACCGTTAGAGAAGTTGATTGAATCCTGAACGGAGTCCATCCATGAAAACCCAGTTGTCTCGCCGCAAGTTTATCGCTTCCGCGGCAGTCTCCATGATCCCGGCCGCGATGGCGCATGCGCAGCCAAGCGACGGAGGCCTGCTCTCGCTCCTCGCGCCCCAGCCCGCTGGCGCGCCCGCGACCCCATGGAATGAATCCGGAGTCATCGATCTCTCCCGGTCTCCCTTCGCCAAGCTGAAGACAGTTCCCGTAAAAGCAGTCGTCATTCAGGAAGGCTTCTGGTCGCAGCGCCGCAAGACCAACCTGGCTTCCAGCATTCCGACCATGCACGACGAATTGCTGGCCCACGGCCGCATGGATAACTTCCTCCGTCTCGAAGCCAAATCCACCGAGCCGCAGAAGGGCCCGGTCTATTCTGATTCCGATATCTACAAATGGACCGAAGCCGTAGCCTTCGCTTTGCAGACCGAAGCTCACCCCGCTTTGCGGCAAACCTCCGACGCCATGATTCGCGAGATCGTCGGAATCCAGGAGCCCGGCGGCTACCTGAATACCTACTTCGTAGGCGCCCGCAAGAGCCTCCGCATGCAGTACGACACCCAGACCACCGGCCACGAGTTGTACTGCATCGGCCACATGCTGCAGGCCGCCATCGCCTACTATCGAGCCACCGGAGACCGCACCCTGCTCGACTCCGGCATTCGCTTCGTCGATGATTTTCTGCTTCCGAACTACGGCCCCGCAGCGCAGCAAAAAGGCATCGTCGCCGGCCACCCCGAAATCGAGATGGCTCTCATCGAGCTCTACCGGACCACCGGCAAGCGCGCCTATCTCAACCTCGCCGGCTACATCCTTCACGGCGACAAAAGAATTCCGCTCAAGCCGCAACAGATCGTCTACATGTTTTGCGGCATTCCCTTCACCGATCGCACCAAGCTCGAGGGCCACGCCGTGCGAGCCATGTATGCCTGCTGCGGAGCCACCGACTACTATCTCGAGACCGGCGACCCCGCCTATTGGAAGACCCTCAACACGCTCTGGGACGATCTCACCGCCCATCAACTCTATGTCACCGGAGGTGTAGGAGCGCGCGAAAGTGGCGAAGCCTTCGGCGATGCCTACGAGCTTCCCAATGCCCGGGCCTACGGAGAAAGCTGTGCTGCCATCGGCAACATGATGTGGAACTCGCGCATGCTCGCTGCCTCGGGAGACGCAAAATTTACCGACGTCATCGAGCGTGCTCTCTACAACGGAATCAACTCCGGAATGTCTCTCGATGGCACCACCTACTGCTACCGCAATCCACTCGCCTTCGATCCCGCCGGCGACTCCAGCGATCGCCACTCTCCCGAAGGCCGCATCCGCAACCCCTGGTACGACACCACCTGTTGCCCACCCAACCTCGAGAGGACCTTCGCCTCTCTGCCCGGCTATTTCTACAGCACCACTTCCGATGGCCTCTACGTCCACCTCTACGACAACTCCGAGATGAACTGGCATCTCCCCGATGGCAACGCTCTGAACCTTCGTCAAAAAACCAACTACCCGTGGGAGGGTGAAGTCGAGATGACCGTCACTCCCGCAACCCCCGGCGAATTTACCGTGTTCGTTCGCATCCCCGGCTGGTCGGTTAAAAACGAAGTCAAGGTGAACGGAGAGCAGATCGACGGAGCCCGCCCCGGAGAGTATCTCGCCATTCGTCGCCGTTGGTCAGCCAACGACATCGTCCAACTCAGCTTCGATATGACAACCCATTTGCTCAAAGCAAATCCTGCTGTCAATGACGATCGAGGAAGGGTTGCATTTCAACGCGGCCCCATTGTCTTCTGCATGGAGCATCTCGATCAGAGCCATCCGGAGCCGGGCATCGACCTCGCCAGCTACACCGTCACGTTGGACGCGACCACCACGGCCCACTTCGAGCCCCAACTCCCGGACGGCATCATGGTCCTCAGTCATCCCGGCTCCATCAAGCGCTCTCCAGCCGGTCTGGGTCTCTATTATTCTGCGGACGAAACCGTGAAATACCACCAGACCCCCACGACGCTGAAGCTCATTCCCTACTACGCCTGGTCCAACCGCGACCTCGCCTCGATGCAGGTATGGATACCGTATGACCAGCCCCGGAAATCGGCCGCGAGTTAGAGCATCTTTCCAGTGAGTACCGAGCGAAGGTGCCGTCTCGACCACAGCCAAACGGCGTTATCGTTTGGCGTAGTGGAGAGGGGGGTCCCCGGCGAGCGCGCCCTCTGCTCGCTGGGGTGCAGGGACCTGCAGTTTGCAGGCGCTGGCACTGCATACGTATCGGACATTTGCTCGAGTGTGGTGAGTCATGAATTCGCTCAACAAACGAATCGTCATCCTGAGCGGAGTTTGACGCGGCTTCTTGCGTCAAACGCAGTCGAAGGACCCCGAGGACGCCCGCACTGCCTCAACTCTCCGGACCTTTCTAACCGAGAATTCTTCACCGAGCTCCGAACTCACCTCACGAATCTCGCAGTTCTTCAACTCGCAGTATCAAGTCGCCTGGACGCGATCGTTGCTCAGCGAGGCATGCGCAGTTCCACGCCTCGACGCACAAATTAGATTGAGCTGTCAGCAACCATCGACCTGTCTCCGAACTCACGCTTCGAACCCGCCCTCCAGCGACAGTCAATCCAGCGACTGCCCCAAATCCTGTCAAGCCCCCCAACCTCTCAATTTCCACGTAACCCGCTGAGAACAAACCAAATAATAATCTCAAAAACTTGGCATAGTACCCCTACCCCGCTCGCTATAATAGAGATAGGCCCAAAGTTACAGTTGTTCCCATGCCCCGAACGTAGCCAGCGAGCAACTTTTTCCCGCTCGATTCCACCTGTTCGCCGGGCAAAACCAGTAACCCCAATGCTTGCCACATTTTACCCATAAAATCCCTGGAATCAAGATTTTACAGAAAAACCTGTCTGCAACTCATTGATTCCACAGATCACCCCAAAACAGGGGGGTGGGGGTACCCCCTACGCCTCCACCGGCGAATGTGCTGCCAACTCGCCCGCCCAGATCTGGAAGGTAATCTTCGGATGCTCGGCCCCCTGGTGCAGCGCATACACCTGCTCCCGTATCGCCTGGTCGGCCGCGGTCATCCGCTCACGGCTGCGCAGAAAGTCCAGCCAGCTCTCCATGATGAACGTCTCATTCAGATGTTCCGGGTCCGCCGCATCCCGATAGATGCCCCACCGCACCGCTCCCCCGCGCAACCGCACGCCCTCCAGCCCGCGCACCGCATGGGTAAACGCTGCATAGTCCTCCGCCGCCACGCGGTAGTCCACCGAGATCCGCACCGGCCCCTCATCCGGATCGGCCGTCGCCGCAAACCCCGGCAGCGGCCCCTTCCACCGGTAAGGCGTCAGGTCCGGCAGCATGCCCTTCAGGATATGAATCCGTTGCATGAACGGCAGGCTCGCCGCCAGCCCGATCGCAGCACAGATCAGCGAAACTCGCGTTGATGTCCGGTCAGCAATCGCTCCCCACAGCACACTGCCCAGCGCCATCCCGCCCTGGAAAGCCATCAGGTACACCCCCAGCGCCCGCGCATACACCCACGCTGGCACCGACATCTGCACCGACACATTCAGCGTCGACATCGTCGTCGTCCACGCAAACCCTGCGCCCAGCAGCGCCACAATCGCCACCGCCGGAATCGGAACCAGCGCCAGCAACAGCATCGTCGCAACGTAGTACACGCCCGTCCCCAGCAGCAGCGTGTCCGCATCCACGCGCTGCCGAATCCGTGCCAACTGCGTCGCTCCCACCACCGCTCCCACTCCCAGGCAGCCGTTCAGTATGCCGTACCCCATCGCTCCCTGGTGCAGGTCTCGCTTCGCCACCAGCGCCAGCAACGCCCAAACAGCACTCACAAAAAACGTGAAGATAAACGACCGAATCAAAGGTCCCTGCAAATCAGGAGCATACCGCAGATACCGCAGCCCCGACCGCACCGATCCCGCAATCCGTTCCGCCGGCAAAGCGCTCTTGTAGATCGGAGTTCGCTTCCACTTCCACAGAATCCAGATCACACCCGCGAACGATGCCGAGTTCAGCGCAAACACCCAACCCGCTCCGCGATGCGGCACCGCATACGCCGCAATCATCAGCCCGCCCAGCGCTGGTCCAAGCGCGCGAGCAATGTTATTGCTCGCCGCATTCAGAGTCACCGCATTCGGAATCTCCTCGCGCGGCACCAGCTCCGGCACAATCGCCTGCCACGCTGGATTGTTCATCGCCGATCCGATGTTCAGCAGGAACGTAAACAGCAGCAGCGTCACCGGAGTAATCACACCGACGAACGTCAGCACCGCCAGCACCGCAACACTCGCCAGCATCCAGCACTGCCAGAAGATCAGCAGCCGACGTCGCTCGTAGATGTCCGCCGTCGCTCCCGCCAGCAGCCCCAGGAACAGCACCGGCAAACTCGCCGCAGTCTGCATCAACGCAATCAGCAGCGGCGATGTCGTCAGCAACGTCATCAGCCACGTGCCCGCAGTATCCTGCATCCACGTGCCCAGGCTCGACACCGTCGACGCCACCCATCGGTCGCGGAACAGCGGTATCTTCAGCGGCCCAAACGCGTTCGCGCCGCCAGGCAATGGCTCTGTCGGTCCAGCAAGATCTGTCGAATCTACGTGCCCGGTCTCACCCACTCCTCTATGATGCCATCCATCGCCGCTCAGCCCCATTAACCTTCCCCGCAACGGCGGTTTATCGTGCAGCGGCAGTTTATAGTGCAGCTATGGACCAACGCTGGCTGAACCTCGCCCTCTGCCTCGCCAGCACCCTTGCCTCCGCCCAGCAACCGTCTCCGCAACCAACAACACCAGCAGCCGCTCCAGCCGCTGCTGCTCAGCCTTTACCGCCAATCCGCGAACTCCTCCTCGACGTCGAACGCAACGAGAAGGGCGCCGAAGCCGAGCGCAAGGACTACACCTACCACGTCCATATCGAGGAGCAGGATCTCGCCGGCAACGGCAACCTGAAGAAGACCACCACAACCGACGCCGAGAGCCTCACCGTCGACGGCGTTCGCATCGACCGCATCGTGGCTCACAACGGCAAACCCCTCACCGCCGAAGAAGCCCAACGGGAAAGTGACCGCATCGACAAAGAGGTTGCCAAGGCGAAGAAGCACCGCGCGGAACACGCCAGCAAAGGCCAGGAAACCGACTCCCGCGGCGACGTCATCCTCCCCGCCTCCCGCATCCTCGAACTAGGCACCTTCTCCAACCCCCACCGCGTCGTCCTCGACGGCCGTCCAACCATCGTCGTCGACTACGCCGGCGATCCCCACGTCAAAACCCACAATCCCTTCGAGGGCATCGTCCGCGATCTTGTCGGAACCGTCTGGATCGACGAGCAGGATCGTGTCCTCGTCCGCGGCGAAGGCCACTTCCTGAACGACTTCAAAATC
>DATCDL010000461.1:0-5145 GCA_036510715.1 Acidobacteriaceae bacterium | reverse complement strand
ATCGAAGAGCGTATCCACGATCCGTTGGTGCGGATCGATAACGACCTCGCGATGGTCTGGGCTCCGTTTGAGTTTCTCGTGGATGGCAGGGTCGATCATTGCGGAACGGATCTCTTCAATCTTGTTCGCAGTGATGGGAAGTGGCTGATCGCGAGCATCGCGGATACGGGGCGGAAGGATTGTCCGGCTAGATAACAGCTTCGAATCAGCCTCCCTGTGCAACAACCACAACTCCCCTCACGCGACCGCCTATAATCGAGTCAATGCGGCCACTGTCGAAGTCTTTCGCCCTGTTCCTCGCTCTCGTGGCGATCTTCGCCTTAAGCACGACCACCACTGCACAAGCCCCAACGGAACCCGGTGGCCGGGTGGTGCTGGTTCTGCCCTTCGACAATCACTCTGGCAACCCTTCTTTGAATTGGATTGGCGACTCGTTCCCAGATACCTTGAACAAGCGTCTCAACTCTGCCGGATTTCTGACGATCTCTCACGATGATCGGGAGTTCGCGTATGACCACATGGGTCTGCCCATCGACTTCAAGCCGACACGTGCGACCACGATCCGTATGGCGGAGGTTCTGGACGCGAACTTTGTCATTATTGGCAGCTACGACGTCCACCCAGACCCGACGAATGCGAAGACGAATCGAATTACAATCCAGGCAAAAATCCTCTCGATCGACGATCTGCGGCTGTCGCCAGCGATAGAGGACTCTGCCGAACTCCAGCGGCTGTTCGACGCCGAGAACGCTGTGGCATGGAAGGTAGCCGGCGTCATGGACCCACACTTTTCGGCATCGGAGCAGACCTTCCTCGCAGCCCAGGGCGCTGTCCCACTCCCCTCGTTTGAGGACTATATCCGCGGCACGAACGCCGCCACAGACGTTGAGCGCCTGAAGCGGCTTCAGGCCGCGGTCGCGCTCACGCCGGACTATGCAGACGCTCTTCTGGCCCTCGGCAAAGAGCAGTATGCGGAGCGCGACTTCGACGCTGCGGCAGCGTCGCTGGCGAAAGTTCCCCCCACGGACCGGCTCGCGCTCGAGGCGAACTTCTATCTGGGCCTCGCACGATTCAACTCGGCTGATTATGCGGGGGCACAAAAGGCCTTCGAGTTCGTCGCCAGCAAGCTGCCTCTACCCGAAGTCGTGAACAACGAGGGCGTTGCGGTAAGCCGCCAAGGCAAGGACGGAGTGGCAGAGTTTCGCCGCGCGTCCGGTGCCGACCCCTCCGATGAGGATTATCACTACAACCTTGCCATCGCTCTGTTTCGCCGCGGAGACACCGACGCTGCGACGGAGGAGGTCAAGGATGCTCTGAAGCTGAGGCCGGACGATAATGAAGCGGTCGAGCTACGTTCGCAACTGAAGAAAGTGACACCGGGAACCCGTCTGAATGCAAATGCGGACAACAGCTTTAGCCCCCTGGAAAGGATCCGGCGCAACTACTCAGAGACAGGCTTCCGGCAGGCTGCGTTCCAGTTGGATCAAGTGCGGGCGGCTAGGCTGGCGCTGCTGCCGGCTACGGAGCGCGCGGTGGAATATACGCAACTGGGGCATCAATATCTGACCGAAGGGCTGCTGCCCGAGGCCGAGACGCAGTTCCAGTATGCGCTGGCTGCAAACCCCAACTCCGCCGAGGCGCACGCCGGAATGGCGCAACTGCGTGAGGCCAGCGGAGATCCGGTGAAAGCCCGCGACGAGGCGAAAACCTCCCTCATCATGAAGCCGAATACCACGGCCCTCCTGGTGTTGGCACGGCTGGATTTGGCAGACAAACAGCTTGCAGCCAGCGCGAAGGATGTCTCCCAGGCCCTCAAGATCGAGCCCACCAGCGCCGAGGCGATCGCTCTGCGGATGGTGCTGCAACAGCGCGGACAAACCGTGCCTTAGGCAGCCTGGGTGTCTCAGGTGATTTCAATCGGAGCGGAGCGACATGGAGACCCATTTTGATGCTGTCGCAGCGGCAGCGTTGCCGGCTCTAAGGGCGCTATCGCACCTCTCGCCCGATGCCGCGATTCTCGTCCTCACGATGGGTCTGCTCCTGGTCTACATTGAGCTGAATCGTCCGGGATGGATCCTGCCCGGAACCGTGGGACTGGTGGCCGCATTGTTCGCCGTCGCCTCGCTGCTACGGCTCGAACTCAGCCTCGGTGCGATGGCGCTGCTGGGCACGGCGGTGGGGTTGCTGGCGCTGGATCTGCTGCGCCGTTCGCCTGCGATGGTGGCCGTTGCGGCGACGGTTGCGCTGACGCTGGGCTTCAGCCAGCTGGTCGCCGGGCCTGGCGGACTCCGGGTCAACTGGTGGACAGCGCTCGCTGCAGGTTTGGTTCTTGGGACAGGAACCTCGATTCTTACTCGCATCGCACGGCGCGCCCGCACCAACAAAAGGTTTAGACTAAACGGGAGCGCATTTTAGCGCCCGGAGCCTTCACGACTTGATCCGCAAAGCCTTTTCTCTTCTCGCCGCTGTTCTTCTTGCAAGCACGTTCGGTAGTGCATACGCCCAGACCGCCGCACCTCCCACTCCCTTGGGGAGACAACTCCATAAGATGGATCTCTCGGTATCGGGCGCAGAACTTATTACCTCCAAAGTGACCGGGACGGTCGTCACGAATCTGCTGGCTACCAACCAGGGTGAAAGCATCACCCAGTTCGCCTCGACCACAACGGGCGTGCTGGCGACGATCCACTATCCGATCAAGCCCTATTTCGGCCTTGAGATCAATTATGGCTCTGGGCGCTATACCGAGAACTATGAAGGTCCCGGGGTGGCTGGTTTCTTGCCCTCCAACACGACCAATTTCCAGGTCCAGACCAAGGTAAATGAGTACACCCTGGGCTACCTGGTAACGCCGCCGCATCCGATCTTCGGTCTGCAACCCTTCGCCTCCGTGGGAGCGGGAACACAAGCTTTCAAGCCGACGGCCTTTGGTGGGCAGGAAGAGCCTGAGAAGGCTCGGATGACCTACTATTATTCGCTTGGAGTACACAAGGAACTCAACCCGCATTTCGGCTTTCAGCTTGGTTTCCGGCAGTTGTTCTACCTCGCCCCTGACTTTGGTCAGAACTACCTGACGATCCTTAAGCACACCACCACCTCCGAGCCGACGATTGGCTTCTACCTCAAGTACTAGGCGTTCGCGCTTTCACGATGATTGACCCCAGATCGAGCCCGTTTCCATGAACTCTATCCTTGATGACGACGACGATGAGCGTGATCGCAACGAACGCGAATTGACGCTCAGCACGGGCATGATTCTTGGAATTTTCCTCGGTCTGATCCTGCTTTGCGGTCTCTTCTTCGGCTTCGGTTACAAGATGGGCAGCCACAAGCCCATGCCGCCGGTCCAGGCCGCAACGGCAGAGAGTTCGCCAACACCCGCGACCACTTTTGAGAGCTTCAAGCCGGCCGCGGGCTCGCCGGCGGGGGCAGGCTCTTCCAGTCGGCCGTCAATGGTTGCGCCGGAGCCGAGTACGGAGTCTGCGGATCGATCGAACAAGGCGGACCGATCCCATGAAGCCAGCCGGGAGAATTCTGCGCCGGCGCCCCATAATCCTCAGGCGACTACTGCGGCATCCGCGCCAATTACTGGCACTGGATTCAATGTGCAGGTTGCAGCGGTATCGCACCAGGAAGACGCGGAGTTGCTGGTGAATGCGCTTCGTGCCAAAGGCTATCCGGTCAGCGCGCACACCGAGCCGCAGGATAAGTTCTTCCACATCCAGGTCGGGCCCTACTCCAGTCGCGAGGACGCGGAGAGCGCGAAGCAGAGGCTGGTGGCCGATGGATACCAGCCAATCGTGAAGTAGGCCGGACTCAGGCCTCGGCGAGCGCCGCCTGCATTTCAAAACGGACAGCTTCCATCAGGTCTTCTCTGGTTGAATAATTCGCGGGCTTGAGCGCAGGCAGAAATCGCACCACCGCCTCCCCCGGAAAGAGCTTCAGACTTCCCTTCCGCATCATTTGTGCTGTTCCGGTAATCACCATCGGGACCATGGGAGCTCCGGTGCCCGCGGCCAGAAAGAACGCTCCTTTTTTGAAGGGAAGCAGGTTGCCGTCGGGGGAGCGAGTTCCTTCGGGGAAGATGAAGATGTGTAGGCCGCTGCGGAGCGCGTCAGCAGCAATCGCAACGCTCTTCTCGGCCTCCTCCCGCGAATGACCGCGCGAAACGGGAACGTATTTTCCCATCCGCATCGCGATGCCAAGAAGAGGTATCTTCATCAACGATTTTTTTAGAAACACGCTGCTCATCCCGGGAAGCGCCGGCAGCAGTATTGGCGGATCAAGATTCGAAACGTGGTTACTGAGGAAGATGCACGACTCTCCGGGAGGAATATTCTCGCGCCCCTCAATGCGAACGCGAATTCCTCCGGCGCGAATTCCGAGGCGCAGAATGGCCATTCCCCATCCGTACATGGTGCTGAAGTTTCCGCGCAGTGCCGACCACGGAATTCCGATCAGTGCCGCAGGCACGCCAAGAACAAGGAACACGAACAGCATTCGCAAAGCAGAAAACATAACGAACCAGACTACCGTGTGACGGTGTGTTACAGCACCAGCCTAGCCCAGCAGGCTATTGGCTAGCTTTATGTAGAGGTCAACACACTCGAGTAGTTCGCTCTTGCGAATCTTTTCATCAGGAGTATGGGCGACAAGGATGCTGCCGGGACCGAGTAAAAACGGCTCGCCCCAGTTGGTGAGCGACGGAATATCGGTGGTGAATTTTGCCACCATGGTGTCGAATCCCGGGATAGCTCGCATGTGCAAATAGGGCAGCTTCAGCGTGAAGTTCACTTCGCAGCGCCCATCTGCCGCACGAACGATGGAGTCCATCAGCTCCTCCGGCGGGCCAACCAGGCGAATCAGCAGTTGGGCCTCCGCTTTGTCGGGGATCACGTTGGGAGCGACGCCACCGCGGATCGTACCGATGTTCAGCGTGCAGTCGCCAATGCCTTCGACCACCGGCAGGGGCAGCGCCTGGAAGTCATGCAGCACGGCAAGCAGCTTGTCGATGGCGGAGTCGCCCAGTTCAGGATAGGCCGAGTGCGCCATCTTGCCGTGGGCCTTCAACTCAACACGCAAGCAGCCCTTGGAGGCCAGCGCGAGACGGTTGTCCGTCGGTTCGCCGTTGATGATGAAGCGAGA
>DATCDL010000460.1:0-7955 GCA_036510715.1 Acidobacteriaceae bacterium | reverse complement strand
GAAAGGTACGGCGGAGTCGAAGGAGGGAGACAGGGCAAGGCCCGTCCAGATGACGAGGGGAAACAGGACGAAGAGGACTCCGAGATAGGCGATGCGCTGGAGGACGTTATAGGAGTGGGCTTCAGATGGGGCGGGCGGCTCGCGGCGGAGATATTTTGTGATGACGGCGCGGGAGGCTCGCCACGATCTATCGGCTGGCGCCGGGAGGAGGTTTTGGCGGAGGTGGCCGGTCCACAGGATGTAAATCGCATAGACCAGGCCGGTGAGCACCAGGAGCCATGCGGCCTGGAAGTGGAGATAGCGGCTCCAGCCATTCTGGTCGGGCATGACGAAGCCGTAGCCTGTCGGGACCATATCTCGCGAGGAGGGGATGTGCAGGGTGAAGAGGGGCGTGGTCATCACGTTGCCAGTTTCACCCCAGTAGAACCTTGGGTGCGAGATGAGGATTTCTAAGCCGCTGAGGAGCAGGGCGAAGAACGCGAGAACCGTGATCCAGTGCGTGACGCGGACGAGTGCTGTGTGACGTGGAGTGTCCGGATTGCGGGGAGAGCCGGTGGCTGACACATGCGGAGAATAGCACGGCTTTGCTATGGCAAGACAGGTTTTATCGGTCTATTTAATAGGAGAGGCGAAGCGGGCGTGGAGGAGGAACTCGCGGTTGCCTTCCATGCCGAGGATGGGCGAATCGATGAGGTCGAGGGGTTGGCCGCCCAGCTCGTGGACGGCGGTTTCGACGCGGTGGACGGCGAGTTGGTGGGCGGCTGGGTCCCGGACGATGCCTCCTTTGCCGACGTGCTCGCGACCGGCCTCGAATTGGGGTTTGACGAGGAGAACGGCTTCGCCTTGCCAGCGTGTGTCGGGGGGAGCGAGGGCAGCGATGACGGCGGGGAGGACGAGGGTGGCGGAGATGAAGCTGACGTCGAGGGCGAAGAAGGTGATGGGGGCTGCTGGGGCATGGGCGGGGGCAGAAGCAGATCCTCCGCTGCGCGAAGGATGACAATTCTCGGGTAACAACGGAAGGAGTTGGCCGGGGATGAGGAGGCGGGCGTTGGTGCGCTCGAGGAGGGAGACGCGGGGGTCGGTGCGGAGCTTGTGGTGGATCTGGCCGTAGCCGGTGTCGACGGCGAGGACGGTGGAGGCGCCGTGCTGGAGCATGCAATCGGTGAAGCCGCCGGTGGAGGCTCCGATGTCGGCGCAGGCGAGGCCTTCGACGGAGAGGTGCCAAGTGGTGAGGGCGGCTTCGAGCTTGAGGCCTCCGCGGGAGACGTAGCGGAGGTCGCCGCCGAGCATGCGGATGACGGCGGTGTCGGAGACGGAGATGCCGGGCTTGTCGATACGCTGCTCGTCGACGAGGACCCGGCCGGCGAGGATGAGGGCCTGGGCTCGTTCGCGGGAGGCGGCGAGTGAGCGGTCAACGAGGAGCTTGTCGAGGCGGAGTTTCATGAGTGTCGGCTGGGGTAGCCCAGAGGGTAGGATAGCGGAGAGGAGAGCGGGGTGGGAGACGGAGGGCAGCTGAGGGCTGTACCGGGGCCACACTGTGGCCTCGGATATTGTCAAGTAATAGAATCACTTGAATAATGTTCCTGTGCTCTCACGGCGTTATGGGATAGTTGATGTGGCCGCAATGGCCCGGGTTGGTCGTTGGATCGTGTCAGGAATTGGGTCCGAAGGAGGTTCTGTAAGCACATCGCTACCAGATGATGCCGTAAAGGCTCCGGCGTTGTAACTACTTAATCCATTTCATGGTGATCATGAGCATAGGCTATCAGCATGCAAATCCAGTGGCGCTTTAGATCGATCAGGCGTTCGACAGTCTTCAGTGGTTTTCTGATGCTGTTTGTCGCATTAATTGCGAATACTGTGATCACAAGGGTCCAGCTGGGAAACCAGATCATGAACCAGACACGATTGAACCAAAGCCGGCTGGTTTTGTCGGAGCTGGCGCAAGTGGAATTGTTGATCAAGGACGTTGAAATCGTCCAATTCAATCTGCTCTATACCGACGATCCGAGATATCTGACACCGTATGACGAGGTGATCTCGCAGCTCCGTCCGCACCTGAACAATCTTGCTCGCCTGACGGCTGACGACCCTAGTCTGCGCGAGCGGACACCGGTATTACGCAAGCTGGTCGAAGATAAGCTCCGCCAGACAAACCAAACTGTCTTGCTGGACCAATCAGGAAAATCGAGGGAAGCGAATGCGCAAATTCTGTCGAACTCGGTTTTGAATACGACACATCAGATCCATGACGTCGTGGATTCGATGGAGAAGGATGAGATGTCGCGGCAGGTCTCCAGGTCCGCCATTTCGGAAAAAAGCATCCGGCGGACAGTTGCTTCCATTTACTTGACGAATTTGATCTTACTGTTGGGTCTTATCTTGTTCGCATTGCATACGCACAGCGAGATGAACGCTCGTGAGGAAGACGCTCTAGAACTAAGAAAGAAGCAGCAGAAGCTCTTTGAGAGTCAGGAGCGCTTGAGGCTGGCTCAGGACGTGGCGGGGATGGGGACCTTCGACGTGGAACTACCGTCGGGAAAACAAACGTGGTCTGCACGGACATATGAGATTTTTGGATTTGCACCGCATAGCCGCCAACCGGAACCCGGGGACCTGATGCATATGGTGTATCCGACGGATCGTTCGATGATGGCAGACACATTCGGTGCGCTTGCGACGGGAAAGCGATTGCATGCGGAGTATCGGATCATCCGTGCTGATGGTGAAGTTCGCTGGATTGAAGTCTCCGGCAGGGGGATATTCGACAATACCGGAATACCTATTCGCTATCTCGGAGTGGGTTATGACGTTACTGAGCGAAAGGTGGCAGAGGACAAGTTGCGCCGGTCAGAGGATCAACTGCGGGCGCTCACGGCACGGCTGCAAACTGCGATCGAAGAAGAGCGAATGCGGATAGCGCAAGAGTTGCACGACCAACTGGGTCAGGCACTGACGTGCATCAAGATGGATCTTGACTGGATCGTACGGAAATATGGGGGATGCGGGGAGAGTTGGGTACCGATGGTGCAAGATGCGATGGGAGTTGTGGACAACAACATCGCGCTCGTACGCAGGCTTTCGACAGAGTTGCGGCCCCAGTTACTGGATTCCATGGGTTTGAGGGCGGCCATCGAGTGGGAGATTGAGCAGTTCCAGCGTCGTTCGGGAGTGAGATGCCTGGTGCAAGTAACAGAAGACTCATTGAATCTGACAAATGAAAAGGAGATAGCGATCTTCCGTATCTTCCAGGAAGCTATGACAAACATTGCGCGGCACTCCAATGCACAGAATGTTTGGGTAGATCTCGAACGGGAAGAGAATGAGGTGATCCTTACCATCAAGGACGACGGCTTAGGGTTTTCAGCAGATTTGGTTGAGCAAATGCAATCCCTTGGGCTGCTTGGCATGTATGAGCGGGCACTCGTCATGAAGGCAAGCTTTCAAGTAGAAAGTAATCCAGGCAGAGGAACAACCATCACACTCCATGTACCTTTGGATAAAGCTACGGTCGGGGCTTCAGAAAACCATGAAAATATTAATAGTTGATGATCACGCAGTCATACTCCAAGGACTCAAGCGGATCCTTGAGGATGAATTTAGGGGGACTACGTTTGGGGAGGCGCACCATTTTCAGGAGGCCATCGATCTACTGCGCCAGGAACGCTGGAACATTGTGATCCTTGATATCGATCTTCCTGGGAGAAGTGGATTGGATGTGCTCCGACAGATAAAAACCGAGCGTTTAAGTTCATCCGTGATCGTATTCAGCATGTATCCAGAGGATCAATTTGCGGTTCGAGCATTGAAGGCGGGAGCTTCAGGATATGTGGCTAAAAATAGCGCCTCCGAACAGTTGGTCGAGGCGATCCGCAAGGTAAGTGGTGGAGGCAAGTACGTGAGTGCGACACTCGCGGAACGGCTTGCGGCCGACCTCGGGCAGGAGAGGCTCAGGGTACCGCACGAGATGCTTTCCGATCGCGAGTTTGAAGTTATGCGCCTGATGGCGGCGGGAAAGGGCATCACTGCGATCGCGGAGTTGTTGTCCTTGAGCGTAAAGACGGTGAGTACGTACCGGACTCGCATTCTTGAGAAGCTGCAATTTGAGACGACGTCACAACTGATCCGCTATGC
Organism: Acidobacteriaceae bacterium; assembly: GCA_036510715.1. Taxonomy (GTDB): domain Bacteria; phylum Acidobacteriota; class Terriglobia; order Terriglobales; family Acidobacteriaceae; genus Granulicella. Next base: position 3,821 of record DATCDL010000460.1, on the reverse strand, counting down.
CATCGAGCATGGACTCGATCGTTAAGATAGAGAGAGTCAAGGTCTGCCCGCTACTTGTAGGAATCTACCTACAAAACGTAGCTCCATATTCCTACATAAATTTCCGAGTGTACCTGATATCTTTGATCACCTTCCTGATCGATCATGGTTGTGCTTTCCAAAGTACCTCACAACGATGCCAAGTTTTCAACAGCATTTGAAATGGCAAATGTTCGAGGCAATCAGGTTGAACCAAATCGTCTTCAGGCAATGAGAAGTGTTTGCCATAGCCAGAGGGTGGTTTAAACAACCTTGAATTGATCCTGCTGAAGGATGCATTCGAATGAAAGGATAATGTATGGCAGCTCTTCCTACGACTTTTTCACAAGTCGGTTGTTCAAATTTTCACCATCACTCCTCGGGTATGTTTTGCAACTTCTCTGGTAGGACCCTTAACGACTTTAATGCGATCGGCACGTTGATTTCTCTTCCAGCGGGCGCGATTCTGCTGAGGGAGGAAGATCCGGTCAATCAGGTGTTCGTAATATGTAAGGGTCAGGTTAAACTATCGTGCATTTCCAAAGAGGGGAAAAACCTCAATTGCAAAATTGCCGCGGCAGGTGATTTAGTCGGCCTGGTTGCGGTTATCTCTGATTCAGTCTCTGAATTTACTGCAGAGACCTTGTCCCCGACAGAGGTCAAAGTTATTCCCAGTAAAGACTTCCTCGCGTTTGTTCGCGGTCATCATGAGGCGAGCATGAATGCCCTCTCCGCGCTCGCAGCAGAGTATAAGAGCGCGCATACGGGTGCGCGGCGATTGGCGCTTTCGGGCACGGTGGCCGGCCGCGTTGCAGGACTATTTCTGGACTGGGGCTATACGGCATCCGAGGGGAAAAGCGACTTGCGTTTTGTAATGACTCTTACCCACGATGATCTTGCGGATTTCACCTGTTCAACACGCGAGACCATCAGCCGCACGCTAGGCCAGTTCCAGAAAGATAGTCTGATTCAGATCCGAGGTGCCAGTGTGCATATTCTCGCACCCGAAAAGCTCGCCGAACTGGCTGCATAGGCGTTGATATATAAGCTGCATTCCATAAGTTCTACGGAGTTAAAGAAAAAAGGCAGCGCGGAACGTGAGAACCTGTTCCGCGCTGCCGATTTTTTGGATTTGAAGCTACGTGCAGGAGAGGCTGTACACCGCAGCAGAGCTCGTTATTTTATTACTTGGCAAACTAGAGCAACTTTTCCATTTTCAGTCACGATGGCGGAGTCAAGCCAGAGCGAGATATTGATTACGCGATATTCATCCAATTCAAGCTTCTGTCTTAATTGATCAATATAGGATCTGTCGGGATCTCAGCCTTCAGCCCAGCCCGTCAAGCTCGGAAACACCGAGGAGAACTTTATGGAACGGAAGATGCTCTTCGACCATGCGACAGAAGCCAGACTCTTCAGGTCTGGGCAAACGAGGCTCGAAGCCGTCGTCCAGCATGCACTCAGTCAATCGCAGCAAGTAACGATCTTACAGCGTTGTAATTCATCACGAGCAATATTCAGTAGAACAACTCCTCTGCGTGATAATGTCTTATTCGGTTCATGACATCGATTATCACGAACCGGTGTGATTTAGATCACGTTCATTAAAACATGTCTGTATTTGAATAAGCTTTCCATACCGTTGACGTTCGCTTCTTACCGGACCGTGATGATGGATTTCTACCGGGCTATCAGGTTCACACGATGGCGGGGCTGGTGTTCCGCTCATCAGCTAAGCTCTTCTCAGTATCGACAGAAGGTCTTGGTTACGTTGAGATAACAAAAGTAACTTCACAATATAATCCGCCGGATAATCACACCACATCAAGGTAGTGAGCAGCCGAGCAAGTCACTGTTATTTGAGGATCTTCCATGTTTCATTCTCTCAGTGTCCTGTTGATAACGTCTGATCAAGAAAGTATCGAGATTGTCACTTCTGTCCTGCACAGTGAGGGCCATCGGGTAATCTGCGTTGAAAGCGCAGCCGAGCTTGTCGCCAGGCAGAACAATAGACATCACGATGCGGTCCTCTTTGACACGTCTCATCAGCCACTCAATAAGCTGTACCTACTGAAGGCATTGAGCGAGACGTTTGACAAAGACGCTCTTTGGCTTTTATCCCCGCTAGGGGTAAGCCTGTGGACCATGGAATCCGAGCGATTGGGTATCAGGAACGGGCTGAAGAAGCCCCTCCAACGCCATGATATTGAGAGATTTCTGGCGGAGCTTAGCCGATCTGGCGGACGACACGCGGTGATTGATGACAGCCCGCTGCCCATGTCGAGCCCGACTCCCACGCATCTTGAAGAGCTCCCTGGGGGGCGCTACTTCTTTGCCGGCTGTCCGGCTATGAAGGAAATATATGAAACGGTGCGACTGCTTGCACCGGTCGATGTTCCAGTCCTAATTCTCGGTGAGAGTGGCGTTGGTAAGGATATTGTCGCGAGCCTGCTGCACAAGCATTCACTGCGTTCGCAGGAGAGCTATATCCGAGTTAATTGTGCTGCACTGCCCTCAGAGCTATTGGAGAGTGAGTTATTTGGGTACGAAGCCGGAGCTTTTACTGGTGCCATTAAATCGAAACCTGGGAAATTCGATTTAGCGCATAAGGGCACACTGCTGCTGGATGAGATTGCAGAGATGAGTGCACCGATGCAGGCGAAGCTACTTCATGTGCTACAGGACGGAGAGTTCTGCAGGCTCGGGGGCAGGGCGACGACCCAAGTAGACGTTCGCGTGGTAGCTGCAACAAACGTCAATATCGAATCTGCTATGGCAGACCGCATGTTCCGTGAAGACCTGTTCTATCGGATTAGTACTTTCACGATTGAAGTCCCTCCCTTGAGGAATAGGAGAGAAGAGATTCCGTTCCTCGTTGCAGAGATGCTTCGCCGCCACGCCATCAATTTCAAGCTCAGCCCGGCAAGAGTGCCGCCGAACCTAATGACAGAGTTGCAGGATTACGATTGGCCCGGCAACTTGCGAGAGCTCTCGAACTTCGTCATGAGGATGCTGATTACCCACGATCCGGAGGCGGCCGTCGCTAGCCTTTGCTCCAAGTCCAGAAAGCGCATCGATACATCAGCGAAACCGGTTGAACTTCATGATGCACAGACGCATGACAGTAGCTCCATGCCGTCGATCGTACGTGATCTAAAGGGTCACACCGAAAGTCGCTTGATCAAAGATGCGCTTGATTCGAGTGGCTGGAACAGACGCCATGCAGCCCTACGACTCGGGATCAGCTACCGCTCACTGCTATACAAGATTCAGTTTTATCAATTAGCGGATACACGATCGTCATTGCATCTTCATGCTAGTTAGTTCAGATCTCACCGATTGCGATCCGACTGCTCGCGCAATTGAGCCATAGAGCCCGCCAGGTAACGCGAAGTGTGCCTGGCGGTTGTAGGTGGAAAAGCACCTGATGGTCGGGAGAAAGAGGCGCAAGCGTCAAGCTCTTAAGCGGCCTGCGAGGCCGCTCCTGAAGGCAGCCGATCAGGACTGGGTTATTGGCTTCATCGTTGATGTACAGGCGACTGGATGGAGTTCACTTAGCGACGGATGATCGGCTGGCCAGAGGACTCAAGGTCTGCCTGGTCCAAGGGCCGCCGATGCTCGATGGCCGCGTCGAGAGCTTTCGCGCTGAACTCCGCGATAGGGTAAGCGCGTGGTATTGGCCGTGTGTACAGGGTGGATGTGTTCCGAGATGATGGCATCATGTCGGAAGCAACGCGTGCAGGTGGGTTATCGTTACGGTCTCCACGTCGGAGACGGAGTGCTGAGGAGCGGCGGCTGATTGT
>DATCDL010000459.1:0-23714 GCA_036510715.1 Acidobacteriaceae bacterium | reverse complement strand
AGTCGCTTGATATTTTGGGCAGCCGCCGCCAGGAAGAACTGCTCGCGAACAAACTTTAATCTCCGCAGGCGCAAACGACGAAGTCCGATCTGATTTTTGAGTTCCGCGAACAGCGCTTCCACCTTCTTTCTTTCCCGTTGTGCGTTCGCGAAGCCTGGCGTGTTGACTAAGCCGCGAGCGCGTTGCCGCGCAGGCTCGTGCACGTGGATGGCAAGATACTTCAACGGTGAGCTGGTGCATTGCGCTTTTTGCGCGCATCCACCGCAACGTTTGCGGGTCCCGATGTAGACATGGGTACGGTTCCGAGCATTGTGTCCGCCGTAGTTGAGTTGTTGTCCGGCGGGACAGAGGTAGCTGTTGCTTTCGGGAAGATAAGTGAAACGCTCGGAACCGAAGAGCAGGCTGTTCTTGCGGAGAGCATTGTCCCGCGTGCGCATATACGGCGTGATTCGCCGCTCCATTAACCACTGCAAAAACTTACCGTTGCCATACGTGGCATCGGCAACCACATACCGACGGCCTCCACTGCCGCTGCATGGGATTACGCTATCGGCCGTAATTTCGCAAGATCCAGAGGACAGCTACCGCTTATCCGTACTGGCAGGTGTTGTGAATCGTTGTGATAAGCACCCTGCGAGGAGAACACAAAAATGCCAGATGTGGTTATCGAGAATGCGATTAGGACTCTGAAACAGCGTCGGGATGAGATAGACGCGATTATCAAGAGTTTGGAGCGTGTTGCGGGGGGTGCTGCTCGCGGAGTTCAGCCGACTTCTACTAATAAGAAGGAACCAGCCAGGAAGGGCAAACCAATGTCAGCAGCATCCAAGGCAAAGCTCAGAGCTGCGTATGCGACGAACCATCCAGGATGGAAGCCAAAGAAGAAATAGCCGGGCTCACACTACGTCGCCAGTCAATGAGTGAAATGGCGATTTTTCACCATTTGAGATGAGTCAGTTTTATTTGGTCTAACGTGCGACTTGCCGAGCGCGGCTAGGTCGGGCTGCGATACCTTCCGGGTGGCCGACGATACGGGAGCTATCAATTCTATGCTGCCAGCTGGGACTGATCCAGCGGACGGCCAATGCTCTGAAAGGGTTTATGGTGCCTCAGATTCCCCGCTGGTAGCGGACTTCGTTGACCATTACATCCCACAACGAGTCTGTTCGGCGCAGGCCATCGGCTGCCCACTGATCGATTCGATAAAAGCGCTCCGCACGAACGTTCCCCTCTAAGACTCATAGAACCGCATTTCGAAATCCGAGTCCGAAGAGGCTAGCGCGAGCGGCCGACATAAGGGCCATTCCAATACCCCGGCCCCACTGTTCGGAATCTACATAGAGCGCACACAGCTCTCCATGGCAGTTCACGATTTCTGGGTATGTGCTCGCGGTGCGACGTATTCTTGGAAAGACGGCGCGTCGACTCTCCAATACGGATACAGAGAACTTGTGCCGTCAGATTTTGGAGGTAGTGCAGCAGGGGACGCTTCACGTGGTCGAGGGAACATGTCCGCTTGATGATACTGACCTCGCCCACAACTACATCTTCTCGTACTCGACCTGGCAGGAGAAGTTTTTCATGCAAATTTAACCTTCTAGTAACCTCCCTGTGACGCTAAAAGGATAACTTCCCCATGATGCACTGACCTCCCGTGCCTTCATGGAGAAATTGAATGAAATCCTCAAAAATTTTGCGGTTAATGGTTGCCTCTGGTGTTCTGCTGACCGGCTTGTCCATGTCCGCGCAAGTTACGGCATCGGCCCCTTATACAGTTTCCACCTTCGCTACCAGCATCCCTGGAGTGGACTTTGCCCCCGATTCGATTGCGGTGCTAAATGGAGACGTGTTTGTCGGCTACGGCGACGGTGTGGCACCCGATGGTTCCGACGGCAAAAGCAGCACGATTGTTGAGTACAAGTCGAACGGAGATGTCGTCACCACTTACACCGTGCTAGGTCATAACGATGGGCTTCGCGTGAATCCCAAAACGAAGCAGCTATGGGCTTTGCAGAACGAGGACGCCAGCCCCAATCTCGTGATCATTAATCCGAAAACTCAAACCCAGACAATGTACACTTTCGGTCCCACTGCGCACGGCGGCGGCTACGATGATATGGCATTTCGCGGTAACGACGTTTTTATCAGCGCGTCCAATCCCGCTAATAACCCGAATGCCGCGCCTGCCATCGTAAAGGCTCAAATCAGCGGAGGCACCGTCGTGGTGACGCCGGCGTTGAGCGGCACTGCAACTGCCTCAGATATCCCGACAGACACTCCAACCTCTCTTAACCTGCAAGACCCAGACTCGATGATCTTCAATCCTCTCGGGGACTTGGTTCTGGATAGCCAGGCAGACGCCGAGCTGATCATCCTGCATCACCCTGGTTATGAGGATCAGAGCGTGTACCACCTACCGATCACGGAGAACGGCTCTCCAGTCCAAATAGACGACACGGTTTTTGCCACTGCCAGCCACGGAGTGATTTTGGTGGCGGATCGTGACGGAGAAACTGTTTATGCGATCTCACGTAATATTTTCTCACCAAGTGCGGCCTATAGCGCAACGCCGAGCTCCGTATCGGCTCTTGATCCATCCACCGGAGTTCTCACTGACATCGTGACCGGACTGGTGAGTCCGCACGGGATGGCTTTCATCAACAAATAGAGCGTTGCTTCCGGTTCGAGGGGGCCAGGCACGAGAAAGGGCACGTTTTCCCAAGCGCTCGCGTCTTAGATTGCGCAGTTGCGAAATCGCGCTTCGGAATGATTCAAGGAAAGCTCTTAAACTGCACCATTTCCTTCCGCTGGCGAAATTTAACCTACTTTTAACATAGTTTTGGGAAAAACAACCTATTCTTCGTCTTGGTAGAGTAATGTCAAATCAACTTCGCATTTGCTTCCCTCGAAGGTACTGAAATGGCGGCGACGAGCATTAAGAGTCCGGAACCCGCGCTGTCTTACGCGCATCTGGTCACGAGCATGATCGAGGCTTGTGAGATCGCGAAGGGAGCGGCCGGTCTTGCCGCCGAGGGCATTGCCACAGGATCAGTGCCTCTGCTAAGTGCTATCCGCGAGCGCGAAAGAACGCTGGACAAAATGGATATGGAAGTGGACGCAGGGGTGACCGTGGCCATCACCAAAGTCAGCGATCCGGAAGCTAGAGAGTTGCTGGCGTGCATGAAAATAATGATTGGACTGGAGCGGATTGGTGATCTGCTTCTAAGCTTTGCCAGCAGCGCGCAAGCTGCCGGAGACCGCCTCGATTCGAGAGACCGGCACGACCTGACGAACATGGCGACCATACTGGAGAAAATGCTGGCCGATGTTGGACTGTCATTTTCCAATCGCGATGTGAAGAAAGCCATCGAAGTGCTGCGAGCTGATGGCGAAATGGACCGCCTTCGGAATCTGATTTTTATGCGGCACATCGAAAATCCAGAAAACCTGCATCATCAGGCGAGCCTGCAAGTCATCTTCATGACGCAATCGCTTGAGCGCTCGGGCGATCACGCCAAGAATCTGGCCGAGGAGGTGTGCCATTTTGTGAGCGGACGCACCGTCCGGCACATGATGCTGACCTACGACAAACCTCTCGAGCAGATGTTTCTCGACTGGCTCAAACAGCGCGAGCATCCGCGTTAGATCGCCGCAATCACCGCTCTGGTGAATCAAGACCTGCACTCCCGTAATCTCCGGCGCAAGTCCAGCCGCAATATAATCACAGCACTGTGAGATCATTGAATATACGGTTAGCGGTATCCTGACGCTTACGCTTAGTTTCGGGGTCAGTGGGATCGTATACAACTTTGCTTCGCCGCGAGGGCGAGAGTTTATTTGTTGATGTTTCGCGTTGCTGGATGCGAACGGGTGGTTTTTTCGCCAAATCTCGCAACCAATCTTGTACTTGTTGACGGGTCAATTTTACGACCGCAATATCGCCCAAACTGGGCAGAATATGGTGTTTCAGATTACTTTGCGAGTTGCGTTTAGAAGCATCGCTTCCATTCCACGCTGCGATCCAATCAGCGGCAGCATCACGTACTTTATACGGGCCGATTGTAACTCCTGCGGCATCCGCCCTACTCACTGTACCAAACCATCTTTGCGCTGCCTCTAATGCCTGCTGAAATGCTAGGACATGTGTCCCATTAGCTGGTGCGGTATCGTCAGCCATGCCAAGCGCCTGAAAGCGTCGTCCATTCCGGCGGGTGTAGTACCTGGTCCATGAGCCGCGTATCTCTCCAGTTTTGCGATATCCGAGATGCTGACCTTCAGCAATTAAATGCCACACCGACGCCTTCCTGCCCGCTGCTTTCCTTGGGTTCTTCGGTGATCCAGCAGAGAACCCGCGAGGCGTCGATCGGGTACAAGTGGAGGAGCTGTTCGCAGAATCCCGAGATGGCGCGAAGTGCGGGCCGTTTGGAAGCACGTTGAAGAAGCATGAGTACGTTACGGCCGGGATTCCCGTTTGGACGATGAACAACGTAGGTGCAAACGAGTTTGTGGAAGACGGTTGCCTGGTCGGGTTGGCTGGTGTGCGACGAAAAGCCCGCGGCTGCGTGAATCTATTTTGGGTCTTACACCTCAGGCATTTTAGGACAAAGGAACGTTAGTAAGGAGATAAACAGTACTTTTTCGAGTTCCCTTGATTCTTAGCGCAAGATCTCGACACCTCCTCTCTAAAGGGGTCGTTGCATTCGCAGGATGTCAGTGCGATCGCCTAGGATTAAACGGAAGGATCACTACTGAGGGATGATACCGTCCCCGCGCTCGAACCCCACCAGCCACGCTGCGCCTGATGAAACTATCTCGGCGCGTCAAAGCGGTAGCCGATTCCGCGCACCGTCTTCAAATAAAACGGATTTTCCGGGTCAGGTTCGATTTTCTCCCGTAAACGTCGCATATAGACATCCACCGATCGGGGCGTTACAAAACATCCAGCCGGCCACACTGCGTCCAGCAACTGATCACGTGTGAGGACCCGCGCGCGATGGCAGACTAGATAGTGAATTAGTCGAAACTCGCGTGCTGTCATTGGAACGGTCCGGCCTCGCACCTTCAAGATCATTGACGAAGGGTTGATCTCAATTTCTCCCAGATTCAAGATTTCTGGTAGTTCTGCGTGGCTGGCGCGGCGCAAGACGGCTCTCACCCTTGCTACGAGTTCCATTGGTGAGAATGGTTTCGTGATGTAGTCATCCGCGCCCAGTTCGAATCCCTTAATGCGGTCAGACTCGGACGCCCTTGCAGTAAGGAAAATAATGCGAGTTCCGGAAAGGTTCTTGTTTCCTCGAATGTATCGGCACAGCTCAATACCGTCGTTGCCGGGAATCATAATGTCGAGCAGGAATAAGATCGGGTGATCTCTTTCTGCTTCTTCGATTACGGACCTGGAGTTTGCTATCCACCTGGTGGCATAGCCTGAATTGTTCAGGCGATAACAAATAAGCCCAGCGATATCGGCATCATCCTCGACAACGAAAATGAGTCGCTGTGACATCTTCGTTTGTACATCGGATGACCGAATGTTGATATCCGTAGTGCTCATTTCTGAAGCAAACACTGAGGTGAGTCAAATTATGGGGCGGGATGTTTGCAGGAATATTGCGCAGACATTAACAGTTGATGAATTTATTCGCCTTTGCTCGTCTCTGCTATTTACGGTCACTATGAAAGACCATTGTGAGCCCGGTAGCGATTTCAGAAAGTCGGACCCTCCCATGCCTTCCAGACAATCTTCTCGGTGATGGGCACGTCGCCACTTTCCGCGTTCCAGAAGACACTCAGGATCAGGTCATTTTGTTTTCTTGCCGTCGTTGCTGCGTATGCTTTGGTCTCTTCGGCAATGTTGATGTAAAGGCGGGCCAGATAGCTCACCTTGATCACGACAACAAGAACGATGAACTAGACAACCTCGCGTTCCTCTGTCTAGACCATCATGACCAATATGATAGTAGAACGAGTCAAAGTACAGGACTGCGAGAGAATGAGATAAAGGAGTTTCGTAAGGAGCTTTACAATAACGTTAGTGCTGCGCTATCGCACGCAGAAGAGAAGTTTCTGAAGCTCTTTGGCAACGGTAACGTCTCCCCCGAGAACGGTCCGTCCTGCCTCGGCCCTAGCAGACGATTTTCGAACTTTTCTCCTTAACTCCAGTATTTTTGAACTAACCCTTTCAGCGGTTTGAGGCTGGATTACGTCCGATGCGTACACCCTGGCAGACGATTTCCCGACCTTTTGGTCCCGACAACCCTCAAGAAAGTTGAATTAAGAGGTGGTGGAATTTTGATCCTTTCGCTTGATGTGGACGTGTTCTCGATCGGTGGAGAAGATCGCGCGCTCGTATTCGAGTTGATTGACACGATTCGGAAGTATGAACAATCCAGCCTTGTTGAATGATGCTTGTGTTGTCGAAACACGGCCATGAAGCGGGTTGCGAAACACGAAAAGCGGCCAGAGCGAGATGCTCCGGCCGCGAAGATTCCTGAGCCAATTCCTACTTTTACTGCTTGAAGTTAAAAGCACTGAACAGGTCGTCAATAGCCGGAGTGTTTAACGGCACATATGGATTGTCCCTTGTCGTCTTGGGGTTCGGATAATTGTCTCGGCTGCGAGCGGTTAGTGGCGCAAGTTTGAAGTTCCGCTCAATGAACTTCACTAGCGATACGTGATCGGAGTAGCTATGAGAAACGTGGCCCCCGGTTGCAAAGGGTGACACGATGATCAGAGGAACACGGGTGCCGTCGCCGAAGAAATCGAGCGGTTGAATGTAGCCTGAGTCATAGTAGCCGCCGCCTTCGTCGAAAGTGATGAAGATTGCTGTACTCGCCCAAAGCTCGGGATTTGCCTGCACTTCGTCTACGATCTTCTTCGCGAACCCCTCGAATAGATCAAGCTTCGAAGACGCTGGGTGTCCATCCACAAATCCACTGGGCTTGATGATGGATACGGCCGGAAGTTCGCTGGCTTTGACGTCCTCGTAGAAGTTCGCCAAATCCTGGTTGTGTTCTTCTCGAAGCGTAGCATTGGTCATGATGTCAGTTGCATACTGGAAGGGGTTGCAAATGTTGCAGTAAGCATTGGCAGGATTGTTGTAATCCGGATCCGAAAGATAGAGGTTCCAGCCATCACCGTAATACTTGAATGAGATATTTTTTTCCATCAAAGCATCGCCGATGTGACGAACCGATGTTGGAGGAATGGTGAATGGGGACAGAGGTAGCGCGGATGATCCGTCGCCGTTGTATGCATTGTTATAGTTATTCAGAATGTAGTAGTGTCCTGGGTCGCAATTCGGTTTGATGGGGCGTGTCAGAGATTGCAGGTAGTCTACGACTGCGGATACTCCAGGCTGCGTCGTATCGGCGCATGCGCTATAGCTTCCGCCCCCGGTCCCATCTGCCGCACCATACCCGTCTTCGACATACCAATTGTTGGTACCGGGCTGCGGGTCGGGGTTCTCAATCTGATTGGCCGGTGGTACTGCGGCGTAACCCTTCCCATCGCTGTACCAAATGTCATCGGCGAAGCCAAGCAGAATGTGATTTGGACCCGTGCCTCCCGTTGCTGCCTGGTGATAGTTGTCGCTAATTGTGTAAGTGTTGGCAAGGAACTTCAAATAAGGGGCATCCCCCTTCTGCATGTTATAGAACTCCATGGAAGTCCCACCTTCATGCGTGCTGAGATTGTTGAAGCCAACGGGCTGAGGTTTGCCGTTAGTGCCGGCGCCGACAGTTACTTCCACCCAGGGAAATAGGTCCGACAGACATCCACTCGGATTATCTTCAGTTGAATAGTCCACGTTGCAGTCTTCTTGTTGCCACATTTGATAGAACCGGTGTACCGGGCTGCTTGCATAATCATCGTATTTAACTCCCGGCGTTAGCTGAAAGACCCCATCTGGCAGGTTGTTCACGTTGGGTATTCGTGCGTCAACTTGGCCGCTCGGGATTCCCGTGGCCCCAGTGGTTAGGAATTTATAGTAGCCGTTCGCCAGAAATCCTGGCTCAAGTTGTTTCGCAACCGCAATGCTCGGCGCAAGTTGCGAGGCACTCGACGGCCCTCCGGCAGCCACGGGCGGAACATTCGCGTACAACGTCTTATCGGGTGGACTGATGGAATACTTTCCAGTTCCCACTGTGGTGCTGTCCACTGCGGTGTATTGCGCGGAAAAGGAGTAGTTAGGGCCCGGAGTTCCGTCGGCATTGACGATTCCCTTGGAGAGCAGATTGGAGACCGTCTCCCCATTCTTGGGTTTGTAGGTGGCGAAAACATGGTCGAAGCTGCGATTCTCGGCCATGACTATGATGACGTGTTTGATCGGGCTTCTAGTGGGGATATTCTTGCCGCTGGTTTGGGCGGAGAGTGGTAGTGTCGCTCCAAAAAGCAATTGGAGTGCAAGGCAACTGGCCGTTGCCTGTTTCAGGTAGCGGAATCCAGTTCTTGAAACAGACTGCAGACTCATACATAGACCTCCAGGCAGATTCGCGCCAAACGGATCTTGGTTTTCTATATGCGCGTACCACGGATTGTGGATTAGAAGTGTTACTGCGAGGTTACGGAGGAATAAAAATAACGTGAATAGTTTTCAACTCCGGTGCAAATCTATCCCAAGCTGCATACCAAAGCTCGCGGCCGAGAATGTCTGTGGTGAGCCGGGTATTGCGAAGACTGGGGAGAGACTTGCATTTCGGCGACTATCGTCCGTGATTTCGTCGTTGCCGTCAGCTCTGATCTACCGCGCATTGCATAAAGCCGCGAGTGTCATGGAGTGCTAAACGCAATCGCCGTCTGATTGCAACGAGTCTCGCGACACACAATCAGACGGCGATTTTGGGTAGGCTAGATCCTGACAGTCTATCGGTCGTCAGCATCTCCGCGGCTGAAAAACTCTGACATCACATCTACGCTATCGTCGCAGGCATGATTTAGGCATGGCAATCCAAACCCGGCCTCCAACGATTTAAGGGTAGAAAAGTGAGTGTAGAACCGGGGACTATGCACTCCATGGACACCATAATTGGTATCGACGATGAGCAGCACTTGATTAGTATTGGGGGCGGTACTGTAATCGTTCTCGTCCCAAACGACGATGATTGCGTCGCGTCCTTCCTGCCAGGCTGGCGATTTTTTGATAGCCGTCACCAACTTTTGTACCGTGATGTCGCCACGAAGAATCAGTGCCGGATTCAAGCCCGCTTGGGTGCCGTTAGACGTTGGATCAAAGTTGCAGAAGGGACCGGCGTTGCCCCGACCGTGCTGGTCGTTACACTGATTTGGCGCGATGAACGAGAACGTCGGTACGTGACCGGATCCAAGATCCGCGTAGAGGCCGTTCGCGCCATCAAAACCGACAGTATTTTTCAAGTTGTTATGCGGTTCCTGGCCCTCCTGCACGTTACTGAAATAAACGAACGGGTTGTGCTTGACGGCGTAGAGCGCAACGATATCGTTCTGAGATAGAGGCGGATTTTGAACGGGAAGAATCTTGCTGAAGTCTGTAAGGTTGCTAAAAAAACCGTCGCTATTGTTTACTCCGTCGACACCGCCCGGGGGTAGACTTTCCTGGTAGCTTTTCCAGCTTCGCCCAGCCGCAGCGAGTTGATCGGCAATTGTCTTACCAAGAGTGTTGGCAGCCGCCGGAATCGATTGCATTCCATCAATGTTAATGTCGCCGGGAGGGCCCTGCGTTTCGTTAGTGAGGTCAATGGCTGGCGTTGCAGCGTCTGTGCCGACGCCCGAAATCGGGCATATGTTCGGGCTTGGCGGATTGTCAGTCGCGACCATGCCAGACGCCAGGTTTGGGGTGCACGAGAGATTGTGCCAGTCCGGAGAGTTGTCGGTTTGTACGCCGAAGTTCGAACCACCCACCACTTCTAGGTAGTTGGTCAAGCTGGGATGAGCGATCGCGAAATAATTCGTCGCGGAATTGGCAGACTTTGCCAACTTGTTAATAAATGGCGCGTTCGGATTATTAACAATCTGACTGTAGCCATGATTTTCCATCATGATGAAAAACACGTGGTTCAAATGCGGAATGCCTTTGGGTACGGGACCCTCGGCAGCAAACATTGGGCTTGCCAATGCAGTGACTACGACCAGAGTTACCAATTTTTTCATAGTGCGGCCTTTTCCTTTTGAGGATCGAGGAGCATCGTGCGCCTAGTTTCGATAAGGCACTATTCGATCCCAGTCACCTTAGAAGAGCTTTGTTAAGGTACTGTTACAAATAAGTCAAGATTGTGTGAATAGGATCGAACAAAAATAGGGAAGGCCAGCTTTTTTGCAAGAGCCAGAGCGGGAGGGGGCGGTATTGATTTGTTTATCAGCGGAGAACAAGCAAAGACGGGAGTCCGTAGTCCCCGAGCGTTACGGATCTATGAAGCGACCGTTCTTTGCGCAGCCTTTTGCTTCAAATGGCTGGCAGGTTGCGCCTGACGGTCGCTTACTGTACACGCGCCTTCCCGGATTGCGCCTTTAAGCTTTCTAATATCCTCGCCGAAAAGCTTGTCACGTTTGAATGCCCGTTCCAAATATTCGAAGAGCAGATCGTGATTAGCGGACATGCTCGTCGTAAGGCGGTAATAGATCCGATAGCCGGAACGGCGATCCAGGACTAATCCGGAATTCTTGAGGTACGTTAAATGTCTTGAAACGTTTGATTGGGAGGCTTGAATAACATATTTATATTTCCAAGCCCTTCAGCCCCCGCGAATTGGTGGCGCGGGTGAAAGCTGTTCTTCGTCGGCTTGAGATACCGCTCTCGAATGGTTCAATTTGTATCGGCGAAATTGAACTCGACCCGTCTGCCATGACGCTCTCTGTCAGAGGGAGACAACGCGCTATTACGCTAACCGAGTTTAGGCTTCTTGAATACTTCGTTCGTCACCCGGGTCGTGCGTTCACCCGCGACCAGATTCTCGATTCTGTGTGGCGCGATACTTCCTTCGTCGGCCCACGCTCGGTCGATGTTTATGTACGGCGCCTTCGCGAGATTATTGAATTTGACCCTGAGAATCCACGATATTTGAGAACTGTGCGAGGTATGGGTTATCGCTTCGAGCACAATCAAAAGAATCCATAGCCACCGGGTACTTCGGCTCGCTGCGTTTCGCACGATGGCGATAAAGTCTGCTGATGAAAGGGCACTTAGGCTGAATCATTGCAGTCCGATCTTGTCGATTTCTTTCTTAATGGCAAGGCCGTCGAGACTAGCGAGTGGAAGGCATAAGAACAAACTGATTCTGCGATCGAGAGTAAAGAAGGCTTCACGGAAAGCCTTGTCTATTTGTTCCTTTGTTCCGCGAACGGCTGCGGGGTCGGGAACGCCCCAGTGTGCAGTCATCGGCTGACCCGGCCACAGAGGACAAACTTCTTTTGCGGCATTGTCGCAAACGGTGAAAACGAAATCCAGCTTGGGGTCACCGGACCCGGCAAACTCATCCCAGCTCTTGCTCCTGAGTCCGGTCGTCGCGATGTGCGCCGCTTCAAGCTGCTTAACTGCCTCGGGTCGAATTGTGCCGGACGGATGACTACCCGCACTGTAGGCAGCGAAGTTTGGTCGCCCCTTATGGTTCATAATGGCCTCGGCCATAATCGAGCGTGCTGAATTTCCCGTGCATAAAAACAAGACGTTAAAGCGTCCCTTCATCGTCATCTCCTTGCGTGCAGCACATGCGATCTTGGTCAATCCTGGGGACTCGTCGCCTTCATTTGACGACCTATTCCGCAAGCGGAGTCGCAATGATGCGCAATTCCTCCGCGAAATAGATCCGCCGGAACCAAAAGGCAACATTTACAAGCGCGATCATTACCGGCACTTCAACCAGCGGTCCAATAACAGCCGCAAAGGCCACGCCGGAGTTCACCCCAAATACAGCAATGGCAACAGCAATTGCAAGTTCAAAATTGTTGCTCGCAGCCGTGAATGCGAGGGTTGCGGTCTTGCTGTAGCCAGCTCCGACTTTACGGCCCATCCAAAAGCTGACCAGGAACATGACAACAAAGTAGACTAGTAGAGGGATCGCGATCCGCACGACGTCAAGCGGTAAGTGGAGGATCAGATTGCCCTTCAGGCTGAACATCACGACAATGGTGAACAAGAGCGCCGCCAGAGTCAGCGGACTTATGAAAGGAAGAAAACGAGTGGCATACCAGTTTCGATCCTTTGCCCTGATCACGACAAATCGGGTTAACATACCCGCCAGAAAAGGAATCCCAAGATATATAAAAACACTTTCAGCAATTTGTCCGATACTGACTTCGACCACACTGCCCTTCAGGCCCATCATCGGGGGAAGAACCGTGATGAACACCCATGAATAAATGCTGTAGAAAAGGACCTGAAAAACGCTATTGAAGGCGACCAGACCAGCCGCGTAGTCGGAATCACCTTTGGCCAGTTCATTCCAGACGATGACCATCGCAATGCAGCGAGCCAGACCAATCAGGATCAGGCCGGTCATGTACTCGGGATAGCCACGCAGGAAGGTGACCGCCAGAAGAAACATTAGTATGGGTCCGATCACCCAGTTCTGCAGGAGCGATAACCCAAGGACCTTTCGATTGCGAAAGACGTCGCCCAAACGTTCATACTGCACTTTCGCGAGTGGTGGGTACATCATCAGAATCAAACCCAAAGCAATCGGAACATTGGTCGTGCCTCTCTGAAATCGCCCGATGAAAGACGTCGTGCCGGGAAGAAAGTGTCCAATTCCAACTCCCAGGATTATTGCCAGAAAAATCCACAACGTGAGATAACGATCTAGAAATCCGAGGCGCTGACGTCTTCCAGGCGTGCAACGCTCTGCAATACTTTTATGGCTTACTCCCGTTGTCATCTCGCCATTGTCCTTACGTTGATCTAATCAGATCGTGCGAACGCTAAGCCAAAGGGAGCGCGCTCGATTTCCGTACGTGCAAATACAATGCTTTGAGTTTCCTTGCAATCGCATTTACGTTGCCGTAGGTGGTTGCTCCGCACCAATATCCGTCCCCTTTGGTTTCACGGCTCGGATAAAAGCACTCATGAACTTGCCGTCCACTTGAGGCGCGATGGCATCAACATCAATATTCTGGCCCGAAAGGAATTCGCGGGCATCTTCAATGCGATAAATTCTGGTGGGCTCGATGTCGATTTGTTCAAATCCGGCCGAGCTGAGCTTGCTGCGATACTCGTTCTCTTCAAGGGCTCCCGCAACGCAACCAACCCACAAAAGCACATTCTTGCGAATCTCCGGGAGCATCTCGCCGCGGGTGACAACGTCTGACACTGCGAAGCGTCCTCCGGGTTTCAGCACCCGGAAAGCTTCTCGGACGACTCGGTCTTTATCCGCCGATAGATTGATTACACAATTGGATATGATCACGTCGATCGAGCTATCCGGCAGAGGGATATGTTCGATTTCGCCCTTAAGGAACTCGACGTTTTCAGCTCCCGCTTTCCACTTGTTCTGATTTGCGAGCGAAAGCATCTCATCCGTCATGTCGAGGCCATATGCCTTGCGGTAGGACCGACCCGCTTGGCGGAAAGGAGCACATCGATCCCGCCCCCAGAGCCGAGGTCGAGAACAACCTCACCGGAGTTCAATTTGGCCAGGGCGGTGGGATTCCCGCACCCTAAAGACGCTAGCAGGGCCTCTTCTGGAATCTGATGCGCTTGTGAAATGTCGTATAGGTTCGAGGTGATAGGGTCGCAACAGCCAATACTTGCAGCCGTTGCTCCGCAGCAGGAACTCCCGCCACTATTCACCCTGAGAGCAGCCTCTCCGTACTTTTCCTTAACTATGTCTTTGATATCCGCGCTACTCATGTTTCCACCTCTATTTGCAGATTTGAATGATGGATTCCGGTTTTAGTGCCTTGTTACGAGTGCAACATTCGGCGTATAAGAACTGGAGCAGTCCCTGCAGCGCCTCCGTATTGGCGGTGTAGTGCAGGAAGGTGCTTTCACGGCGGACGTTCACGAGATCTTCAGTCCTGAGTTTGTCGAGATGGTGGGAGAGAGTGGAGCTTGGAATGTCCAGTTCTTGCTGAATCTCGCCCACCACCATGCCCTCAGGGTGAGCGGACAGCAACAACTGCATAATCCGCAAACGCGCCTCCGTCCCCATTGCCGAGAACTTGTCCGCGTACTTCGCCACTTGCTCGATAGACCTTTTTGACTGCGCGACCGTCATGATTCGATAGTTGCAGAAATAACGGATCATGTCAATGGCTTAGACATTGTCGAGAGGAAGCACAATCGTCTGTCCTGGTAGCTCAACGCTCGACCCGATCAAGTGTGTGTGCGGCAGGCTGATTAGTCTCTGTTCCGTGGCCACATCAAGGAGGTTGATCCCGAAGAAGCCCATGATCTTAAGGTAGCTGCACTTGTAGATGAGGCTCAGACTGTAGAGCTTGTAGATGCTCGGAGTAAATTTCCCATTCTCGACGTCTGTGAGCCAGCCGTGCGAAATATAGTAGTCCTGGTTGTTATCTTTCTCTTTCGCAATCTGCAGACTCAGTTTTTGCACAGCCCGCGTTGACAGGCGGACGCGCAGCCGCTCTGCTTTCAGCCGCTCCCCAGCCTCCGGAGATCCGCCAGAGTCACGGTTTAGCAACAATTCCTGTCATCTTTCTCGCGGCGAAGACCAGTGAAGCCGACCGCATCCTAGGCTTGGACCGAGCACTTTCAACAGGCGTGATCCTCGTTGACTAAAAAAAGGCTCATTTGAGCTGGGCGATATTTACCGAAGCAGCAGACCGCGCGGAGGCATGCCGTAAAAGCTACTAATTCACAAACCCAAATGACGGTTTGTTCGCGCGAATTGTTGTTGCAACATACGACGGGGAGAAATTATAATGAGTTCCCAAACCCGTCCGGTCCTGAAACGTCTCTTTGACCGGTACACTCTCAACGCATTGATCGTATCTCGGTGAACCTCGTAATCCGCTCAATTGAGCGGATGCTAGAACCTTCCGCCAGTGCTCCGATAACCGCGATTGCAGCGGCGACCGCTCAAACCGAAATTCCGACCCGTGTGACCGACCAAAACCGATCTGGCGATCTCCCGTTTTCCACGTCAGTTGGAACGGAGGTCGAACATGTTGATCTGGCGTCCGGGGCGTTAGACGTGAGGATACCCCTGATCCACATTCCCGGTCGCGGAATCGATGCGGAATTGTGTCTGCGCTGGAACAGCAATGATTTCTTAATAGCGCCGCGATCCGATTCGATGAGTAATTTTTTTCTTTGGAGCTTTGAAGACGGTTCGGGGTGGGGCCCCAATCTCCCCGGTATCGCATTCTGCTCGCCGCATCTTTGGCTGACTTCGCTTTCTCCTTGTACCTCGCGCATATAGAAGCACATGTTCTGGGAGTCTGGTGTATTTATTGTGCCGCATCCCTCAGAATAATTTCTCTCATCAGCGTTCTTGCCATTGGGACCGTCGCAGTGCAAGCATTCCACAAGCCGGAATACACTCTGTCGTCCGACCGGAGCGGGTGCCCCGCCCTTGTCTCTCCGCTTTTTGAAGAGACAGGGTGGGGGTTTGATCCCAATGCACCGCATGCAACTTATTCTCGAGGATGTCATGTCTTTATGCGGATTTCTGATACTCAACGCGCCAGCCCAAGAATTAATATTGCTTTAACAATTCTCCCCTGACACGACGATAAACTTTGGCTATGCTCCGAGAGCCCCTCGCTATTGAAGACATCTCCGGATCGAATGGCGAGCGCATTCTGCGCCTCACCGGCCCGATCATCATCAGCAACCTTTTTGAGTTTCAGTCGCTGGTTCGCGGCAACAGCAACCCGAGGCTGATTCTGGATTTCGCCGGAGTGCCCTACATGGATTCTGCCGGCATCGGCGCGTTGGTTGGCGCACACGTCAGCCATTCGAAAGACGGCCGCAGTCTAGCATTGGCGGGTGTTTGTGAACGAGTGCTCAACGCCCTCAAAGTGACCCGCGTGGATGGATTTTTTAAGTTTTACAACAACGTCACTGCTGCTGAAAATGCCGCCTGAGAAGAAATATTCTTCTTTTAAGCGCACTCTCGACTTAAGGTCTGTGCCTGAGACGACGTGCAACGACCTGCATTGGACATGGGAACAGTATCATTTGGTATCTGGTTGTGTTCTTCCCTGTGCAGGATATGGTCCGAGACTGCCCTTAATAGTGGTGTCGCCCTGGGCAAAGCAGAACTTCGTGGATAACACCCTCACCGATCAGAGTTCGATTATTCGCTTCATCGAAGATAACTGGCTCGGCGGGCAGCGAATTGGCAATCGTTCTTTCGGCGCTATCGCCAACTCGATTACTCAAATGTTCAAGTTCACCGCCCCCAGAAATAACGGCGTGCTGTTCTTGAATCCAACTACCGGCGAGAAAGAATAGCGTGAGTTAAAGATTAATACGGCTAAACTAGGCACGGGGTACCAATTGCCCAACCACCCTTTTATCCTATTTCTCAATAACGGGCTACATCTCTTTGCCCCACCGGGGGAGGCGAGGTTGCCTCCCTTATCTCCCCTAAGTTGATCCATTACTTATAAAAGGGAAGGGTTCCCGCGGCGCCGAGCCCTTGAGGGATCCCCGCCTGTGCCATAAAATGTCTTACCGTGCGAGACGCCGTCCGATCTGTCCACGAAGTTCCCTTTTCAGAGTCTGCAACAGAACCCGATCTTTTGCGCTTTCCGTCTGACTTCTTGTGGGGAGTCTCGACAGCCGCTCATCAGGTCGAAGGATGTAATGACCATAATCAATGGTCTGATTGGGAGCAAAAAGGACGTATCCGTTCGCGAGATCGCTGTGGTGACGCATGCGACTGGTGGAAGAATGCCGAGTGCGACTTCGATCTGGCTCAACAGATGGGCTTGAACGCTCTTCGTCTTTCTGTGGAGTGGAGCCGAATCGAGCCAAGGGAAGGACAATGGCACCGCGAAAGCCTATTGCGCTATCGAGAAATGCTCAAAGCCCTTCTTGAACGCGGCATTGAGCCGATGGTATGTCTGCATCATTTTACGAATCCGCGCTGGTTTGAGCAGAAGGGCGCGTTTCTGGGTCCAGATGCGGCGAGACTGTTCGATCGCTTTGCTCGCCGTGTCGTCGAGGAGCTCGGGGATCTATGCCGGCATTGGGTAACGTTCAATGAGCCCAATGTTTATGCTTCGCTCGGGTTCGTGCTGGGGGAGTTCCCGCCGGGCCGAGTCGGCGACGTTCTGACGGCTTTTCGTGTAATCAATTCCATGGCGCGGATTCACGCTATAGCCTATCGTTCAATCCACGCAGTTCAACCCGACGCCAGAGTGGGATGGGCGCACAACTATATTTGGTTCGCGCCTGCCAATTCCTACTCGCTGCTGGATCGCCTGGTGACTCGACTTCTCAATGAGTTGTTTAACGAAAGTTTCTTGAGAGTGCTGGAACGAGGCCGTCACAAATTCCCATTCAATCTGGTGGGTGAAAATCTTTTAGAGACAAAGGGGACGTACGATTTTGTGGGACTCAATGTGTATAGCCGGCTTACCGTTTCGTTCGACTTCCGGCAGCGAAAACAACTTTGTGCTCGGGTGTACGTACCCCCAGAAGTGCCTCAGGGAGATTGCGGGGTTGACCGTCCCTACGGCGAAGCCTGCCCGGAGGCCGTGAAGATAGCGGTTGATCGCGCTGCGAAGTTGGATAAGCCGATCTACATTTTAGAAAATGGTGTTCCTGACGCCTCCGATCGCATCCGACCGTGGCTGCTGCTGAATACTTTAAACGAAATTTACAGGCTGATCGAAACAGGCCGTGATATCCGTGGCTATTTCCATTGGACTCTTACCGATAACTTCGAGTGGACGGAAGGCTGGAATTTACGCTTTGGTTTAATCGAGTTGAACCCCGAAACTCAGGAACGAACGATGCGTCCCAGTGGGATCATTTATCAAAGCATCGCACTGAGCAATGGATTGTCTCGTCAAATGCTCGAAGAACATTCGCGGTTCGGGTAAATGGCTTTAATGATAACGAAAGCCCATGTCATTACACCGCTTGGACCGACTCTTCTATGAGTTTGAAGTCTCACCCGATATTCGTTCGTTGTATTCCTGGATCGTAACATCTTGTTCATCGATTGTGATGTAAGTGGCATTCAATTGTGTCCAGCTGCCGCTATTGAAGTAGCGGATTCCCCCGCGTTCCGCGTTCAAGGCCTCATGCGTGTGCCCGCAAAAGACATATTGTGCATTCCGCGTGCGGGCATGCGCCAAAGCTCCCTTCATGACTTTGCTGGACAAGCGAAGCCATTTGGAGTCGAATTTGTCGATGAATCGCACCACTCGCTGTTTTCCAAATGCGATCTTCTGGATCGCCAAATGGAGAGCGGTAAATAGATTGCTTAACAAACGATTTTTCACGACGAAGCGATCAAATTGATGCCCGTGAATCGCAAGATACCTCCGCCCGCGATATTCCCACGCATACTCCTGATATACCTCAATCCCCACTAAGTGCGACATAAGCTCCGACAATCCATGATCGTGGTTTCCTTCGACCCAAACAACTTCTACCCCACGTTTTGGATTGGAAAGCTTTCGAATGTAGCTGAGAAATTGCCAGTGTTCCTTTTTCAGCCGCCGGAAGTTGAGATCAGAGAAAATGTCTCCTAAAAGAATTAGCCTCTCGAACGAGGTGGTTTTCAGCATGTTCAAGGCATCTCCGGCGCGGCTCATCTTCGAACCCAGATGCAGGTCGGAAATTATAACTGTGTTGTAAAGCGGTATCCTCCGGGCCGATGAACGTGGTCTTAGGATTAAGCCCTCGGAATTTTTACCTTCATTGAGAGTCATCATTGGTGGACATCAGAGAGCTGCCCCTGCGGGAAAGACCCGGACCAATCTAAGATCGCAGCACGCGTAGCTGCAGGTGTCGAGTAAGGAACACCGTGCTCGAATATTTGATTCAAAATCGCGGGCGCATCGAGTAAGGCACTATTGCGATAATTTTGAGCGTTCCTCCGGAACTCCTGAAACGACGAAGGATCCAGCAGGGTTGAAACTCCGTACGCAATTTCGCTGAAATTCTTCAATACAATTCCCAGCCGGTTTTTCCTTAACCATTCCGCGTTGTATCGTTCCTGGGGCAATGTTCGCGCATTGCACTCCACGACAAGGGGTAAGTCGAATTGAAGCGCCTCACTGATACATCCCGGCCCCGGCTTGCCAATGAAAAAATCTGCCAACGACATGAAGTAATCGACACGAGTCGTGAATCCTTCGACGAGCATCGGCCTTTGGGGTCGCATTCTCCTTAGTTCAGCAGCAAGACTCTCGTTGTGTCCGCAGAGCATGATCAATTGAACTTTGTTGCCGCTATCATCCAGCAATTGAGCGATATCAATCATTGCAGGAGATGCATGCCCGCCGAACAAGACCACGCCGGTGGGCAAATCGGCGTCAAGCCCGACTTTCTTTTTCTCGGAAAACCATCTTGCGGAGAAGCGCTCTATTTCAGGTTTCATGTAGAAGCTCGGCTTCAAAACCATTCCCGAAGTCTTGAATACGTACTTTTGGCTATGTCCCATAGACATTGCTTGCTGCCTTGCACGGTCGGTCCCGCAAATTATGTATTGGGATTCCCGTTCGATCCAAAAGTGTGGTGGGTAATCTGCCAGATCAGTTAATAGAGTCACGAATGGTATTTGCAGCGAGACAAGACTTTCGGCAAGAGCGCGATTGAAATGCGGAATGACCGACAAAACAAGGTCGGTGTGATTATTGTCCCAATATTGCTGCAACGCTCTGACCGTTCGAGAATGGTAGAGTCTTATCACGGCTTGCAATAGGACCAACAGCTGCGGAGTCAGGCGTGTCCAGCCTTTTCGCAGTATCAGGTTGTAGACGTCCTGCAACCGAAGCCCTGTGGTGTTGCGAACAACATCCAGAGAGTCAAGCAATTCCTGAATGTTCAGGAGATCTATTTGCCACGGATTCTGCTGTGTTTCGAGAGCTGTCTTGAGGGCATCGGCGGCGTTACGATGTCCTCCTCCCGCTTCAAAGAAGACGATGGTAAGCTTTCGCATTTCGTCACCCCGAAAGTCATGACGTTCGACGTTTCGCGTACATCACCGCGCAGTTGCACTGGAGGAGAAACTCTTTGTGAAGATGGAGGGTGGCAAGTGGCATCAAATTCGGCGAGATCATATTGCAAGCCTACAGAACAAGCGTGACGGGACAATGAAAAGATTGTTAATTTTGGATTAATTCGACAAGCAGACCGGAAGGCTGAAACGGGAAAGTAAGCCACCAACGTTAATCGCCATTTGGTTCCTTCCACTTCTTGCCGCACCCATATCGGCAGAGTCGAATGTGACCCCTGCTAGCCGACCAGGATAGTCCTTCGAGATTGACGTTTCGGCTCGATGCGCTCCGCTTCCAAGTTTTCTCCTTCGTCAAGGCGGCGATTCCAATACGTACTCATGCGCAGCACTGTACGCCTAGGAATCACTCACTTCCAACGGAATTTGGGCGTACTTGTCGAAAACAAGGCAATTACACTCCCGATCCCGGTCAATGAGTGATATGGCGATTTATCACCAACTGACTTCCGCTTCGTAATTTCCGAGTCGCCGATAATCCAGCCTGAGACCGCTGAAACTCAGTAGCCAAGCAATTCGACAAGCATGCGATTGATTTCGGGATCGGAGCGGATGGACGTCATACAGTAGAGGCTGGTGAGCCTCATGGTGAACGCCGGGCAGGGCTCGGCAATCGACTCGGAAAGAGCGCGGCGAACTGCGGGAATATCACCTGCGCCGACGAAGATATTGAGGAACGACATAGATGAGATATATTCGCCTCGACTACGACGTTCTTCGAGCTCCGGTGGATCAGTATCACGCGGACACCTCGGCGACAAAGAAGGGACGCTGGTTCACTATTTTCGGCGAGAAGGAATGTTCCAAAGGTTGACCACCGAGCGCGGCTTCCAGGCGGCTCGCGCTGAACTTCGCTATTATGCTTCGGATATACGTCCTGTGAATGGGCTAGGCGGCTTGCATGACTTGGAACGTCTTGGTATCGCTATGAAAATTGGAGCGTTTGCCCCCTTTTCTATGAATCGATCTCAATAAATCTAAACTGGCGCTCGCTACAGTATCCGCTACGTTGTTGTGATCGTCCTCGACGTAACCGGACTCCTGGGCACTTTGCTGCTCGACCGGTTTCTTGAATTAAAGTAGTTCGTACAAAGGAGCCTCGCGCACTGCGACTTACTCACGCAGGACGTGTCGGGATGGCCGATCTGCTGAAATATTCTGATATGTCAGGGGAAGAGGACTAGCCTACGAATAGGATCTGGCCTTCGCATTCTTCTGCTCCACCGAACGCCACAGATTTTACTGAGTAGTAGAAGTTGCTTCAATCCCGGAGGCACATGCGAACTCATCTATTGCCCATCGTTCTTCTCGCTGCAACTGTTTCGGTGCCGCTTGTCGCGCAGCGTCGCGTTCCCAAAGATCTGAGCGGTGTGCGGGGCTTCAATTATCAGTCAGCGGAAACCATTGGCCACGCTGAATTCTGGCTGCAATATAACCCTGCTGTCACAGAGCGTGATTTGGATTACGCCAAACGGCTTCAGTTGAATCAAGTGCGAGTCTTCGTTCCCTATGCAGCGTGGGAGAGAAACAAGGAAGGATTGAGGAAAAACCTGCTTCACTTTGTGCGTGCCGCCCACGAGCGTGGCATCGGCGTGATGCCCACCATGCAGTACAAATTCGGAGAATGGAAAGACCGTGCGGCATGGTCCAATGCGCGAGAGTTTGTCGCCGATCTTGTGGCGGCGATTGGCAAGGAGCCTGGTCTTGAGATTTGGGATGTCGAGAACGAGCCGGAGTGCTGCAAGCTGCCGCCTACTCCCGACAATCGCCTCCGCATGGAGCATGCCATGTACATGGCCAAGATGTTCCATGAACTTGATCCCGTGACCCCAGTCACCATCGGCGCGACGTTTGCGGAAAACATGATCGAGATGGCTGACGCCGTGGACGTACTTTCATTTCACAATTACAGCCCCACACGCGCTCAGATTCGTGCCAGCATACAGACAGCCAAGCAGTACGCGGAAAAAGTCGGAAAGCCGCTCGTGAATAGCGAGATCGGCTGCATCGCGCGCGCAAATCCATACGATGTTGCGCTTCAGGAACACATGCAGGCCCATGTCGGGTGGTATATATGGGAGTTGATGATCACCGGAAACTGGGGAACAGTGCACGGCGTTTTTTACCCGGATGGCACGGTTCGCGATCCTTCGATCGTTGCAGCGCTGCTGGGTTTCTTCCGCAATCGAGGAAAAGGTATCGTGGAAGAGGCGCCTGATCGCGAGAACCACGTGACCGAGGCCGTCACTAAGAATAAGGAGTGGCTGGCAAATTCAAACCCGGATTGGGAAGCGGGACTGGATCTGGCCGAAATCTCAGCGAACCTCGTTGAAGCTGCCCAGGCGGTGCCTATGCATGACCTGCCGTCAAGGCAAGTAGAACTTTTGCGTGGCAGTCAGCCGGACATGCCGGCTTTACGCGCGCTCATCGGGAAACTTACTTCTGTGCTCGAGCCGAATGACCTTCCGCCTGGGGATCCGCGGCGGTCGCGGCCTCCAAAATTCATTAGGTAGTCAGGGAAATTCCGGGATGCAATTTTGTTGACGTGGCAGAGTTACTTTGTAACGCGAGCTGATGCTCGATCAGAAATGACGAAGCTGGCGTTCGAAGATGAACGCGATATTCGGACTACATAAATTCGCCAACCCAGATAGGAAGCGCATGAAAACGAGAATCAACCGTCTAGTTATCCTCGCAGTGGCATTTTTTCTCGTCACGTTGGCTCTGGCTCAACAGGCCAGCTCGCAATCCGGCGTTCTTCCGACCCGGACGAAAGGCCCATGCGATATCTATGCCGCCGCAGGAGAGCCCTGCGTGGCCGCCCACAGCACGACGCGCGCGCTTTACGCTTCATATAACGGCCCGCTCTATCGGATCATGCGCCAGTCTGATGGCAAGAGTTTGGACATCGGCGTGGTCCATCCGGTCGCATCACCGACGCCAGATGCGGGCGGCTACGCCGACGCAGCCGCGCAGGACAAATTCTGCGTCAACACATACTGCTGGATCACGACCATTTACGACCAATCTCCAAAGCACAACGACCTCACGCAGGCGCCTCGCGGCGGATTCAGCGGCCCGGCACTGGGTGGATTTAACAATATCCCTCTCGCCGACATGGCACCGATCACGATCATGGGCCACAAGGTCTACGGCATTTTCATTGAGCCGGGTATGGGACTTCGCGATGACGATCCGAAGGGCACTGCAGTTGACGATCAAGCGGAGGGACAATATTGGGTGATCAACGGCCAGCACTTCAACTCCGGCTGCTGCTTCGACTACGGCAACGCCGAGACCGACAGCCGCGACGATGACAACGGCACCATGGAGACCGCCTACTATGGCGACGCTCCGTGGTGGTATCACGGGAACCCTCCCGGCCCGTGGATTATGACAGACCAGGAAAACAATCTTGTTGGCTGCGTTAATCCCGATGGATCCAAACTCTGTGCAACTTTGCCAAACATCAATTGGCGATTCGTGACCGCGGTTGCAAAGGGCGAACCGCATCACTGGACTTCGATGGGCGGCGACGCACAGCTGGGTGACTTGTCGGTCATGTTCAGCGGGCCGCGCGTCAATGCCACC